>DASUVL010000262.1:0-4957 GCA_036379015.1 Niastella sp. | reverse complement strand
AAAAGCATCAGCAGTATAGATATATTACCCCATTGGTCAAATGAAATTGAGAGCGTTCAGCCTTCAGCTTTTATCTTCCATGTGTCAAGATGCGGCTCTACCCTGGCTTCCCAACTACTGGCCCTGGATCGCACCAACATTGTACTTTCTGAAGTTCCTTTTTTTGATGCATTGCTGAGGTCGGAAAAAAATATTCCCCACCAATTGCTGAAGGCTGCCATAGCCTTTTATGCACCTGTAAAAAACCAGAGAAAACGTTTATTTATAAAAACAGATAGCTGGCATATTTTCTTTTACAAACAGATCAGGGAACTGTATCCGCAAACTCCTTTTATTTTATTGTATCGAAGACCCGATGAAGTGGTGAGGTCGCAACAAAAGCAAAGAGGAATGCATGCAATACCCGGATTGATTGAACCTGCCCTGCTGGGTTTTGATAGCAATGAAGTACAGCATATGAACCTGGACGAATATATCGCCAGGGTATTGGAAAAATACCTTCAGGCTTTTCTCGATATACTGGAAAAAGATGCTCTTGCCATTCCTGTCAATTATAGTGAAGGTCCCATTGCAATGGTAGAAAAAATAGCAGACATATCCGGCGCCTCTATCAATGGCATTGACATGGAAAAAATCAAAAGCCGGGCCATGTATCATGCAAAGTACCCCGATCGGGTTTTTGCGGAAGAAGCGATCCGTGATCCGGTGCCTGAATATTGCAGGGCTGCTTATGAAAAGTATGAAGCCCTGGAGATAAGAAGGAATTCATAAAATTTCTGTACAGACTGCACTGCTGTCTCTGTGCTTGTATCGATGACCAGGTCGGGTGAGGATGGAATTTCATAAGTATCATTTACGCCTGTAAGATTAAAGATCTTATCCGGGTGATCGTCGTGTAACAATGCCCGCTTGTATAAGCCCTTTGTATCTCTTTTAATAAGAACAGGTATGTCGCATTTGATCCATACCGTCTTTGTTCCGTATTTTTTAGTCAACTCATTCCTGATCTCTTCAAATGGATTGATGGCCGCAATCATAATGATATCCGCCTGATATTTAAAAGAATGGGCAGCCTTCCCAAGCCGCCTGATATTCTCCATCCTGTCTTCCTTCGAAAAACCCAGGCCTTTACAAAGGGTTTTCCTGTATGCATCACCGTCAATGATCTCTGTTTTCAATGCATGTTTTTGCAGCAAGGATTGCACGCCCTCTACCAAAGTTGTTTTTCCTGCGCCTGAAAGTCCGGTTAATTGTATGATCATGGCATTGGTCATTGAATGAATTCAGTAAATCTTTGTAGTTTTATCAACATGAGCATCATTAAATCTGCATTATTGAAAATACCTGTGGACGTCAAAAGTATTCAAAAAGAAATTGAAATACTGCAATCAGGTTATTGGCAGCCGCATTTCAACAGGCATGATTATGAAGGCGGGTGGGATGTTTTATCGTTCCGTTCACCCGGTGGTGGCCTGAATGCGTTTGCTGAATCGCTGAATAAGGAAGCGTATGCAGATACACCGTTACTAGAGCACTGCCCTTCCGTTCGCTTGCTCCTGGATAGTTTGCAATGCGAGAAATTATCCGCACGCTTATTGAACCTGCAGGCAGGAGCGGTGATCAAAGAACATACTGATAAGGAATTATATTTTGAAAAAGGAGAGGCCCGGCTGCATTTCCCCATCATAACAAATCCCTTTGTTGAATTCTATCTCGACAACGAAAGACTACAAATGCAGGAAGGTGATTGCTGGTATATCAATGCCAACCTGCCGCATCGACTTGCCAATAAGGGAAGCAGCAACAGGATACACCTCGTTGTTGATTGTAAAGTAAATCATTGGCTAAGCCAGGTATTCAATCAGGAATGCTTTGCAAAGACTGAACTGACGGATAAGGAGATCTTTTTACGCGACAAGCACACGATCCTTCAAACGATCAATGAATTAAGAAGGCAACCCGACAGCAGAGCAGTTGAGCTTGCGAATGAATTGGAAAGACAGCTAAACGAAACAGACCTCACTCAATAACATTCAACTGATCCATTACCGACTCGTAATATTGTTTGCCAATGGATGTTCACAAGCTGGAAGACTTGCGCACACATATCGGTCTGCGCAAATCTGTTATAGTGGTAGATCATAATGGAACATTGCTGAATATGCATTGATTGGAAGTTAACCTGCCGGGCAGATTAATGATTTGCCCGGTAGGTTATCGTAATAAAATACATCATTCCGCCAGCGCCCGACGCGGTGAAAAGTGATAACAGCTTATTTATTATACTTTAATTCCAGTGCCAGATAATTCTTCCCTTTTTCCTGCATGGTCAATGGGTAGTCTTTGTCGTTATATGTCCAAATATATTCAACTTGCCGGCCACCTGGGAACTCGGCTTTGACAGGATTATTTACAGATCTTGTTGCGCCTGGAAATCCCCAACTCCCGAAAATGAAGTTTAACCGCGGAATGGTGCTGAAATAGTTTTTCTTTTGGTCATAAACCAGGCCTCTGGTCTGTAAATGTGAACTACCATCTTCCAAAAGCTCTGTATGCTCATATTCATTACCGCTGGCATTATAAGAAAAAAGACTTCTCTGGAAACTACGAATTTCTGGATTAACCAGGTGCAAATACGTCCAGATTTCCGGTATTTGATTGCCCGACCATTTATAGGTTATCTGAATGGTATCGATACCTCCTTTCGGGTTCGGGCGCGTATGATCGAGAAATATGGTGTTGCCGCCGTCTAGTAGTTTTATGGGATTTTTGAGTGTATCAACCTGGCCGCCATTTAAATAATCGATGAGGGCTGTCAGATTTTCGCCATTATAAATAAATCTGCGCAGAGCTAAGTTGGTTTTCAGATCTACTATAGTTATAAGATGGCCTGCTGTATCGTACGAATAAGCGATAGAATCTGTGTAAAACTGTCCATTAAACTCATAGCGCGATATTTTTTTGACGAGTTGGAGAGGGGTGTTATCGGGCTCTTCAGTATGATCTTTATTATTCTTGCTGCAGGAGAACAGTGTACATAATAATAACGTGAAAACGGCGAGGGACAAGCTCTTCATTAGGTAAGTTTAGAATAACAAGGTATGAAAATTTGATGGCTCTTGCAAGCGATGTATAACCGATTTTTGTTAAAATCAGTGTTCCTATATTGCCATAATTGTTTGAATATATATAAAGAGGCTGTCTTCATGTTTTTACAAACATAGAAGACAGCCTTTGTTTAATAGTACAGATATAATAAATTATTGATTTAACTGCAATAACTTACCCGTAACTTTTTTATCTCCTACCCGAAGAACATAAATCAATTGGGCCGATTTCATTAATGGCAAGTTTGCCTGGAACGTATTGGCGCCCGACTGAATGCGCCCCTGGAAAACAGTTTTTACCTTTTGCCCAAACAAATTGAACAACTCCAGACTTCCGTTACCCGCTTCGGAAGCGGTTACCACAAATTTCACCCTGTCGCTAAAAGGATTGGGAAACGCTTTGACCATAGTTTGACCTTCGGCCACGTTCAGATCCGTTAAGCTGGTAGTTAAAGTCTGCGTATTGTTCTGTGTTGAAGTTGTTGTTGCTAGCCTTGCCGCAGATTGTGAACACGCGGATGCGTCACAATTGGCGGCCGTTGAAATACAACCCGAACTCAGTTTTTTAACCTTTATACCGGTTACCGAACCTGCAGCCAGGTTATTGAATACCGTACCGGACTGCCAGTTGGCACCATTATCAATGCTATATTCATAATCTGCTCCAAGGGGACTCAGTATTGTTATACTTCCCGTTGCTGGTCCGCACAACGAAGGCTGCACAACGCAAATAGTTGGAGCACCCGGCGCGTCCGTATTTACGGTAACAGTTATATTATCTATGTTGCTGCAACCACTCGAAGTATTGGTTTTCGTTACTGTATAAGTAGTAGTTGACGATGGATTAGCAGTGGGGTTGCTGGCATTGGCATTACTTAAACCTGTGGCTGGTGACCATGAATACGTGAACCCTGCTTCAGATGCCTGGCCAATTTGTTTGCCGCTTGTATTAGCAATACAGGTTTTGGTAAAGTCATCTCCTGCATTAGCTACAACGGCAGCATTGTTCACAGTGACCGTCACTGCATCTGTATTACTACAACCGGTGGAAGTTTTGGTCTTGGTTACAGTATAGGTTGTAGTTGACGATGGATTAGCGGTGGGGTTGCTGGCACTGGCATCACTTAAACCTGCGGTTGGTGACCATGAATACGTGAAACCGGCTTCTGATGCTACACCAATTTGATGGCCGCTTGTATTGGAAATACAGGTTTTGGTGAAGTCGTCTCCTGCATTAGCTACCACAGCCGCATTATCCACCGTTACCGTTACCTGATCCGTGTTGTTGCAGCCCGTGGACGTATTGGTTTTGGTTACAGTATAGGTAGTAGTTGACGATGGATTAGCTGTTGGGTTGCTGGCATTGGCATCACTTAAACCTGCGGTTGGTGACCATGAATACGTAAAACCTGCTTCTGATGCTACGCCAATTTGTTTGCCACTTGCATTGGCAATACAGGTTTTGGTAAAGTCGTCTCCTGCGTTAGCTACCACAGTAGCATTATCCACCGTTACCGTCACTTCATCTGTATTACTACAACCTGAGGACGTATTGGTTTTGGTTACAGTATAGGTAGTCGTTGACGACGGATTAGCGGTGGGGTTGCTGGCATTGGCATCACTTATGCCTGCAGTTGGTGACCATGAATACGTGAAACCGGCTTCTGATGCTACACCAATTTGTTTGCCGCTTGCATTGGCAATACAGTTTTTGGTGAAGTCGTCTCCTGCATTAGCTACCACAGCAGCATTATTCACAGTGACCGTCACTGCATCTGTATTACTGCAACCCGTGGATGTATTGGTTTTGGTTACAGTATAGGTAGTTGTTGATGATGGATTGGCGGTGG
>DASUVL010000261.1:0-2672 GCA_036379015.1 Niastella sp. | reverse complement strand
ACGCATGCTACTGCCGGCTGTCGTACTACTGTTGCCGGACCTGCCCCTGATTTCGGTTTATTGCGATCCTTTTTGTTACAGGATTTGAGATTTACCCCCGCCAGCCTTTTTGTGGGTAATATCTATGATAATAAAACCTGTGACAATATCACTGTTTTACAGCTGGGAACTATTTATCCGGTTTTTGCAACTATAGGATTTCCCAGTCCCCAGGATTGGACCAACAATCTTCAACTCTTTATCGATTATAATGATGATGGTGATTTTGCAGATGCCAATGAAATAATTCTTACCCCGCCAACCTGTACTGATGGAGACATTCAGTTTACATTCACTACGCCAGCCACCGTTCCTGTAATGGATGCTTTTCTGCGTATGCGTGTTGTGACTAAAGATTGTACTTATGCTCCTATAACTGGTTGCAGCGTACCTAACAATTCAAATACCACCGATTTTTCGGTTTATTTTCCTTCTGCCGTCGTATTACCTATTCTGCTTACCCGGTTTGACGGCTATTACAGCAATGGTAAAAATGAGTTGAACTGGCAAACCGAAACAGAAGCAAATACCGATCACTTTATTATAGAAAGAAGTGTAGACGGAAGCCAGTATATAGAAGTGGGCAAAGTACCTGCCAAAGGGCTTGGCCGTGCTCGCATCAACAGTTACCAGTTAACCGATGCGCTGTTGAATGCGCAGAACATAAACCGTTTCTTTTACCGGTTGAAGATCGTTGACAAAGACGGTTCGTATAAATACAGCAAACTGGTGATCACCACAAGACCCGACGGTGACAATGTACAGGTGCTTGTTTATCCCAACCCGGTATTGCGGAATACAACCTTGCAGATAAAGAAATCAACCAACAATATGTCGGTTATTGAGATCTTCAACAGCATGGGACAACGTGTATATGCCAGGCGGATGACAGCTTCCATGTATAATGAATCTGTTGATGTGCCGGCAAACTGGGGTGCAGGTATATATATGATCCGGATAACAGATAACAAAGAAAGCTGGTCAGGAGCGGTAATGATCAAATAGATAATACTACGTCAATAAATAATCAAGAGCCCTATCGGTAACGGTAGGGCTTTTTTCATGCAAACGCTTGCACGTTGTTTTACAATGTATGTAGCCTAAGTTTGGTATGTGATCTGATTCACCTTCTTTATTTGCCCCTTGCACCGTCCCCTGCGAAACACCCCATCCCTGCCATAGAAAAATGGCTATTAATTTTATTAAACCTGAAAATTATTTCTATGAAAAGAAGAACAATTTTACTCTCCATCTGTCTTGTACTGCTTTATTCAGGGGTCAATGCCCAGTCATCGATTGAATATTATGTTGATGGTTCATTAACTACCAATGGAAACGGCACAGCTGCGAGTCCATGGAACAGAATATGGTATGCGATTAACCGAAGCCCGCGCGATACCACTAAAGATGCCATTGTATATATTAAGCGAGGTAATTATGTTATTGATGCAAATGATTTTCTAACGCAGTTATACATAGGCAGTGCCAATGGCGGCGCTAACAGTAAATACCTCGTATTGCGCCCTTATATTGGTGATGAAGGGAAGGTGATCATTGATGGTAAAAACCTGACTACCACTACCGCATTTCCCAATATGCTTATAATAAGCGGTGCCCGGAATGTGCGGGTTCAAAACCTGGTGTTCAGGAATTTGAAAAATACCAACGGGTATGTGGCGAATGTGCAGAATGCGCAAAATATTCAATTCAACAATTGCGTATTCGATTCGCTGCAATGGACCTCAACGGGCTCCGAACTGGGTTATCCTACAGTAAATAATGCCAGTAATTTTATTCATCCCATTTACCTGGTTAACAATACCACGGTGACGGTAACTTCCGATACATTACAGTATTCGGCTATTGGCTGGGGCGAGTTTGTAAAAGATGCCGGCGGTAACACGGGTATTACGGTGAGCGGACCCGTGAACATAAACAATACAGTTGTCGCCTCCAATTATTATGTGGCTTTAACAGGTAATGATACCACAGGAAGCGGTTCTTTGGTGAAGCCGTGGCGCACTATAAAAAGAGCTATTGATCTGGCCGGTGTTAATTATACGTATAGTCCATCAAAATTGATCAATGCACCGGTAACCGTTCATCTGCGTAACGGCACGCATAAACCAACTGGCTCCGGACTTTATATTGACCCCAGCCGGGGAACCAATGGCCAATGGTTTACAATAAAAAACTATCCTGGCGAAAGCCCGGTTGTTGATGGCAGTAATTTGACCGTTAAATATGCAGCATTGATCGCTATTGCCGGTGCAAAAAATATTCGGATCGAAGGGTTGAAACTAACAAAGGTGACCAATGATTCAGCCTATCAAAATACAGCAAGCAAAGATACCCGCTTCGGTATCATAGTCAGCAACAAAGCAGCTAATATCGTTATTAAAAAGAACGAGATCTATGATATGGCCTGGACCAGAAATACCACTAAACAAAAATTCCCGGCGCCTACAGACAATCTCAACCCCCTGGTTATCCTGGGCACCACAGATACATCTATAAGAAATGTAATTATTGATAGCAACCTGGTATATAACAATGTGCCGGGCTATAGCGAGGCTGTTACCATTAATGGTAATGTAGATTCATTTGCCGTCACGAATAACGAAGTTCATGAT
>DASUVL010000260.1:0-2410 GCA_036379015.1 Niastella sp. | reverse complement strand
GAACCGCTGGTTCGCAAAGATGCGGCCGACATCATTCTTGCCCTGTCCAAACTGCCCGTTACATTAACGATGACCACCAACGGCGCCCGCCTGCATGAGTTTCTACCCACATTAAAACAGGCCGGTATTTCCTCTCTCAATGTTAGTCTGGATACCTTACAAGCCGATAAATTTCAACTGATCACCCGCCGCGACCAGTTCCAGCGGGTATATGATAATATACATTTGTTGCTTGAAAACGACATTCGCGCCAAAGTAAATGTTGTGTTGATGAAGGATTTCAACGACCACGAGATCAATGATTTTGTGGCCTGGACAAAAAATACGCCGGTGCATGTACGCTTTATCGAGTTCATGCCATTCCAGGGCAACCGGTGGACGAGCAACAAAGTGCTTCCCTTACAACAGATATTACAGACCGTAGAAACGGAATATTCGTACATCCGGTTGAAGGATGAATTGAACGATACCGCTAAAAAATTTATGGTCCCGGGCCATGCCGGAACATTTGCGGTTATCAGTACCATGAGCGAACCTTTTTGCAGTACCTGCAACCGGATGCGCTTAACCGCAGATGGAAAAATGAAAAATTGTCTTTTTGGAAAAGACGAGACCGATCTGCTCACCGCCTTACGAAATGGCGAAGACATCATTCCTTTAATTCGCCAGAGTATTCATGCCAAAGCCAAAGAATTGGGCGGGCAATTCAGTGCCGATTTTGAACATCTTGAAGCCAGCGCTATTCAAAACCGCAGCATGATCACCATCGGAGGATAATACAAGCGTCATGATCTCTGTAACAGAAGCTAAAAATATGATCCGCGCCAATGCCAAAGCATTAGCGCCGGTAACCATTCCATTACAACAAGCCGCAGGCCGGGTATTGGCCTCCGACGTATTTGCGTTGACGGATATTCCGGCATTCGATCAATCGGCCATGGACGGCTATGCTTTGTCGTTTGCCGGGTTGCAATTACATAAAACATTAACCATACAGGGCGAAGTGCCTGCCGGTGCGCCCGAATTGTTTTTGTTAGAAGGCAACCAGGCTATGCGCATCTTTACCGGTGCGGCAGTCCCCGCCGGGGCCGACACGGTAGTGATGCAGGAAAAAGTACAGGCAGATAACGGCCAGTTGTACATTCTCGATGAACAATTGAAATCAGGTTTGAATGTGCGGCTAAAAGGTTCAGAAATAAAAGCCGGGGAACTGGTGTTGTCAAAAGGGCAAAAACTAACGCCCGCGGCTGTGGGTTTTCTGGCTACCACCGGTGTGGCAGAAGTTTCGGTGTATCCAACGCCGGTCATGAGTATCATTGTTACCGGTAATGAGCTGCAACAACCAGGCAACTCTTTATTGCACGGGCAGGTATATGAATGCAATTCGTTTCAATTACGGGCCGCGCTGCAACAACTGCAGATTGAAGCCGTGCCGGTGTTTGAAGCAAAGGACGATCCGCAGACGGTAAAGGATATTATACAGAATGCATTAGACAATAGTGATGTGGTACTATTAACCGGCGGCGTTAGCGTAGGGAATTATGATTTTGTTCCCGAAGCAGCAGCGGCATGTGGAGTAACCACCTTGTTCCATAAATTAAAACAGCGCCCGGGTAAACCGTTGTTTGTGGGTAAGAAAAAAGACAAGTGGGTATTTGGATTGCCGGGTAATCCATCATCAGTACTTACCTGTTTTTATGAATATGTGATCCCGGCCCTGGAGGAATTGATGCAATTAAAGCCGGTATTGAAAACGATACAGGTGCCACTGGCAAAAGCGTATTCTAAAACAGCAGTGCTGACCTTTTTCTTAAAGGGGTATTACGACGGGCAAACCGTTGTGCCGCTGGATGCGCAGGAATCGTACCGCCTCCGTTCATTTGCCATGGCCAATTGCCTGGTGTGTTTACCGGAGGAAAAAATGGATTATCAGGAAGGGGAGGAGGTTGAGATTCACTTATTGCCAATGTAAGATTTCGAGATGTAGAGATTTGAGATTTGAAGCAATTGATGATTTTGAGATTTGGTTTTTGGAATTTAGGAGTGTAAAAATCATTTAAAAAGATCGGGAATAAAGAAATCTTCAAATCTCGCAATCGCAAAATCTGAAATTATTAGAATATGACCCCCATGGAACTTCTCTTTTACGGTCTTCTTTTTTTAGTAGCATTCCTGTATGCCTCCGTGGGGCATGGCGGCGCGAGCGGCTACCTGGCCCTGATGGCCCTGTTTAGTGTAGCGCCGGAAGTGATGAAGCCCACGGCGCTTATGTTGAATCTGTTTGTCTCGCTTACTTCTTTCATTCAGTTCTATCGCGGAAAACATTTTAAATGGCAGCTGTTTTTACCATTTGCCATTGCTTCCATCCCCATGGCGTACCTGGGTGGAATGATACATATAAATGGAGAAA
>DASUVL010000259.1:0-13834 GCA_036379015.1 Niastella sp. | reverse complement strand
TAGCGGTTGTGATGTTGTTCTTCCTGCACAGTATAAGAAACTCGTTGATCGTAATGGTATCTATTCCAGCCTCATTGATCGCCACATTTATTGGCATGGCGCTGTTGGGCTATACCCTTAACCTGATGAGTTTGCTGGGTCTTTCACTGGTAGTTGGTATTCTTGTTGACGATGCCATTGTGGTACTCGAAAACATTTACCGGCATATGGAAATGGGTAAGAACCGCGTTCGTGCGTCCATTGATGCCACCAAAGAAATTGGATTCACGGTTACAGCCATTACCATGGTGATTGTAGTGGTGTTCTTACCAATCGCATTGAGTAGCGGCCTGGTGTCGAACATCATTAAACAATTCTGTGTAACAGTAATTATTGCTACGCTGTTATCATTGTTGTCATCCTTTACCATTGTACCCTGGCTTTCTTCCCGGTTCGGAAAACTGGAACATCTTTCTTCGAAAAATTTGTTAGGCAGAATTATCCTGTGATTTGAAAAAGGATTGACCGCTTTCACACACTGGATCACTAATATTCTGAATTGGTCACTAAATCATAAGCGCATCACCTTAGCCATCGTTCTGGTACTTTTTGTAAGTTCCTTATATATGCTGGCAGGTGGTTTTATTGGGGGTGAATTTTTTTCCAAGAGCGACAGGGGTGAATTCCTGGTGCAAATGGAATTGCCTAAAGACGCTTCTATTGAACAAACCAACCAGGTAACGCAGAAAGCAGAAGCTTACCTGCGCAAGAAACCCGAAGTAATTGATATGGTTACTATGGTAGGACAAACCAGTGATGGTATGGCCGGAAGCCAATCGACTGCTTATAAGTCAGAAATTCGGGTAAAGCTGACAGACAGGAAGCTCCGCAGTGACGATTCGTATGTATATGCGGCTAAAATAAAAAGAGAATTACAAACCGAATTGGTAGGTACAAAGGTAAAAACAACACCAATAGGTATGTTGGGTACGGCCGATAATGCGCCCCTGGCCCTGGTAATAATGGCGCCCGACCTCGACAGCGCCATGTCCTTTGCCAATGCAGCGCATGAGGAACTGAAAAAAATAAAAGGCGCCACAGAAACAAAATTGACCGTTGAAGCGGGCAACCCGGAGATCAATGTGCAGGTAGACCGGGATAAAATGGCCAGTTTGGGTTTAACGCTTCAAACCGTTGGTCTTACCATGCAAACCGCTTTCAATGGTAATACCGATGGTAAATTCAGAGCGGGAGAATACGAATATGACATCAACATCCGCTATAACAGTTTCAACAGATCGAACATTGAAGATGTGCGCAACCTTGAATTTGTAAATGATCAGGGTCAGCGGATCAAATTATCACAGTTCGCTTCGATCACAGAAGCATCAGGTCCGAGCCTGTTAGAAAGAAGAGATAAAAGTCCTTCAGTAACCGTTCAGGGTCAAACAGTAGGCCGTCCTTCGGGTACTGTTGCAGGAGAATGGCAAAAAGAATTTGAAAAACTAAGAAAACCTGCCGGCGTAAGTTATGTATGGGGTGGCGATATGGAAAATCAATCTGAAGGATTTGGCACATTGGGTGTAGCCCTGCTGGCCGCTATCTTACTGGTATACCTGGTGATGGTATTGTTGTATGATAGTTTTGTTTATCCTTTAGTGGTATTGTTTTCTATTCCACTGTCATTTATCGGCGCGCTGCTGGCATTGGGTTTAACCAATAATTCATTAAACATATTTACCATTCTGGGTATCATCATGCTGATCGGTCTGGTTTGTAAAAATGCTATTATGCTGGTAGATTTTACCAATCACCGGAAAGCAGCAGGAGAAACTACGTTTAAAGCATTGATACAGGCAAACCATGCAAGGCTTCGTCCAATTCTGATGACAACTATTGCAATGGTGTTTGGGATGTTGCCTATCGCTATCGCCTCTGGTCCTGGTGCAGAATGGAAAAATGGTCTGGCCTGGGTAATTATCGGTGGTCTGATCAGTTCGTTGTTCCTCACCCTGATCATTGTTCCTGTTATCTATGCCATTTTTGATCACTGGATCGAGCGGAGAAAAAATAGAAAACAGCAACAAACGATTGAAGAATTAATGACAGAAGAATATGTACCCGCTGCAAGCGAAGATGGATTTACACCGGTACATGTTGTTTAAAAATATGGAAGGAAAAGCACGATAGACAGGACATATTTTCATGAAGGGTGGTTTGCAGGACATCAGAAATTAATTTTTCTGTGTCCTGCTTTTTTATTGACTGATGTTAATGAACGGTCCGTCCCAGCCGAGTTCAATACTGATCCACTGCTTTCTCTCCCATGTGTATCAGCAGATTTCCGCCTTTTGTAATATCTGCCAATGGAATAAACGGCTGGTGCAGGGTTTTACCATTTAGTTGCATGGACTGGATATACATATGCTGATCGTTGTTATTCTTTGTTTCGATCACAAATTGTTTACCGGTGTAATATTTGCGATTGAGCTGAATAATTATCTTATTAAACAATGGGCCGGCGATACCCATTTGAGGTTGCGGATCAGCTAACCCCTTTACATCAAATAATCCCATAGAGGCAATTACATACCAGGCGCCCAGCTGTCCCTGATCTTCATCCTGACCAAAACCATAACCATGTACTGCTTCGGTTCCATAAAATTTATTACAGATCAGCCGTACCCATTTTTGTGTTAAAGAAGGCTTGCCCGAAAAATTGAACAACCAGGATATATGTAAACCGGGCTGGTTGCCATGGTTGTATACACCGCCGATACCTGCAAAAGCATCGATGTTAGCACCGCCACCAAAGAGCGCTTTTTCAGCAATCATAAACGTGCTGTCGAGCCTTTCATTAAACGTGCGGGCGCCTACTTTGGCAATCAGGGCCTGCGGATTATGCGGAACAAAATAAGTGTATTGCCAGGCATTGCCTTCCTGAAATCCTCGCCAGGGTTGCGCCGGATCGAAATGATCGATAAAAGAACCATCGGCCATTTTAGGCCGTACCAGTTTTAATGATGCATCAAACAAATGCTCCCATCCTTTCGACAGGCGTAAAAAGGTGTTATAATCGGCTTCTTTACCCAGGCGTTTTGCCCATTGCGCCATGGCATAGGCACTGAACGCATATTCAAGTGTGTGAGAAGCAGAAAACTTCCACACTTCTTCCCATGTGCTGCCTTTATCTAAATGGTTCACATAACCATACCTGATAAAACTATCTACATCCAGCTTGCCTGCTCCGCGGGGGCGATCTTTTCCCTCCAGCTCATTCTTCCTGGCTGCTGCATAAGCTTGTTGTACATTAAAATCTTTGATGCCGGCCATCCACGCTCCCGCAAATACAATGCTTACCATATTAGTACCTACACCCGATACAAAACGGCTGTTGGCAATACCATCGGCTAACCAGCCGGCATCTTTATAGATCAACAATTGGCTTTTTATAAAATCGGAATAATATTCAGGATATGCCAGCGCCCACAGTTGCGTAAGATTCCAATAAGCGCCCCATACAGCATCGGTATTGTAATGATTATGCAACGGCATTCCCTTTTTGTCCAATGCAATCTGCCCTATTGTACCATCATTTTTTGGATAAGCGCCGTTCACATCACTGGCCAGTCCCCTGCCCAGTAATGCGTGATACAATCCGGTATAAAATTTAACAGCATTGTTCCGGACAGGGGTTTCTATTTGTATCCTTCCCAGGTATTGATTCCATGTATTGAAGGCCTGTTGCTTTGCATTGTCAAATGACAAATTCCCGGCTTCCTGCTGCAGGTTCAGCCGTGCATTTTCAATAGATGTATATGATAACCCCACTTTGATGGTAATCGCTTCCTGTTCGGTGGTCGTAAACGTCAGATACAAGCCGGCGCCCTTACCGGCAATGTCGTTTTTACCCGCAGTTATGTTGTTCCCATTGAACACGCCATACGATGACGGCTTTTTATCAACCACAGCAGAAAAATATAGGGGAACTTCACCACCGGGTTGGTATTTCTGCACATACACCGGCAAGGTGGTTACAAAACCTTCTATTCGTCCATCGGGTTGCATGTATACTTTGGCATCTTTTACAGGACCGCTTTCTCCCTGTTTATTACCAATGTCGAATAATATATGCGACTCGTTACTTTGCGGAAATGTATAACGATGAAAAGCAACCCTTTTGGTGGCCGTTAATTCTGCCTTAATGTTATAATCTTTCAGCAAGACGGAATAATAACCGGCTGTTGCCACTTCATCCTTTTTATCAAATCGTGAGCGGTAGCCATCATCCGGATCTTCCAACTTGCCAGGAGTCGTTTGCAGTTTACCGGTAATGGGGGCAAATACAATTCCACCTACCTGAAATTCGTGAAAATTGGGAAATCCTTCAATAGACTGATGCCTGGTGTCGTAGCCGGTGGCATCCCAACCATGTACATTGCCGTAAGACCCATTCGTTGAGGGTGCGGGCTTGGCCATGCCAAAAGGCACAGCGCCTGGCGTATAATGAAACCAACGGCAATGTGCCGTGCCAATATTAGGATCAACAAATTGTGTAAGGTTGGTAGAATCCTGTGCTACACTTTGTACACAAAAAGCCATCAAGATGGAAACAATGGCAAACAATTCTTTTTTCAAAGCATTTATTTTTGGGATCACTGATTCTATAGGTTAATACGTTAACAGTTTGGGGAATCATGAATTTTTAAGCTAAAAATCAATAGTACTTCCAGATTACTCAGCAGCTATTCACCATTGACCATTCACCATTGACGAGCGCTGGCTCCAAAAACTTCCGGCACCTACCAAAGCAGCCCCTTCGCCCAATACCGATGTGGTTATAACTACATCGCGGAAGCGGTCCCCCACTCCTTTCAGCAAGGTATTTGTAAAGAGCGGAAAGGATTGCGCAATATTGCCGCCAATAACCACCGCCTTTGCTCCGGTATTTTCAATAAAGCGGTTTAAGAAGATAGCCAGGTTACTGCCAAATTCATCAAACAGGTCTTTTAATCTATCATCATTCGCTACCAATAGCACTAATTCTTTTACGCCGGTGATTTGACTTCCGGTGATAGCTGTGTAGCTTTTTACAAACCAGCGTGTCGACAGGTAGTCTTCTGCTATACCATCGTATAATGGCATATTCCATAGATCGGCACTTCTTGCACTGCCATTTTCATAAACAGCTGTTCCCAGGCCTGTGCCTAATGTAACACTTACTACATGTTGGTATCCGCTTACACTTCCACAAAACACTTCGCCCTGTAAAAAACAGGCAGCATCATTATTTATGTAAATATCATCTGGTTCTATTTCAAGGGCCAGCGCCAACAATCTTTTTACATTCAGTCCATACAACATCGGGTATTTGTTTTGATCCCTGATGAGGCAAATACCTGTTGAATAATCAAACGGCCCGGGCATGGCCAAACAAATTTTATTAACACGGGTATGTTGCATAGCCTGCTTAATACCTGTTGCCCATACATCAATCACGTCCTGCGCTGCAACCATGGAATCTACGGACAACCGTACCAACGACGATGCTATCAATTGTTTGCTTGTCAAATCAACCTGTGCTGCGGTAATATGCGATCCGCCAATATCAGCTCCTATTACAATGGAATGGCTTGTCATGCTAATTACTTAAACAAATTGTAGCTTTTGGTTAATGGCCAACAGGAGTAACAAACAGGTCCTGGTCGTTTGTCTGGTCTTTCCAGTCTTTTTCAATTTGCTCCAGCGATTTGCCTTTTGTCTCCGGCAACAATTTATATACCGTCACAAACGCGATCAAACAAAATAAAGCAAACAACCAAAAAGTATAAGCAGTACCTATGCTTTTTAACAGTATGGGCGTTAACTGGCCTACAATGGTATCGGCAATCCACATGACCATAATACTTATGGCCATAGCACGACCGCGAATGTTACCTGGAAAAATTTCCGCTGCCACTACAAACTTCAACGGCCCTATAGAAAAAGCAAATGAAGCCAAAAATGCCAGCACACAAAACAACAGCGCAAAGCCCGTAGTAGCGCCGGTATAAAAACAAATGCCGGTTAAAAGCAGACTGATGGTAGCGCCTGCTGTTCCTACCAGGTACAATGGTCGTCGACCCAAACTATCTACTTTCCAAATGGCAATTAAAGTAAATAACATATTGGCGCCGCCAAAAATGATTTGACTCAACAATGAATTGCTGAGTGAAATACCTGCATTGTTTAAGATACTGGGACCATAATAAATAATGGCATTAATACCACTGAACTGCGAGAACAAAGGCAATAAGATACCAATGATCAGCGCTTTACGCCATTGCGGCGCCAGCAGGGTACGGTACGAGCTCTTATTATCACTTTGCGATTGTTTGCCCTGCTTCAAACTTGCCTGGGCTTCAATGGGATTATTAATACGATTAAGGATGGTTGTTGCTTCCTGTTCACGCTGTTGCTGAATCAGCCAGCGCGGACTTTCCGGAATCATAAAAAGTCCGAACATGAACAACACAGCCGGTATTACACCAATGCCAAACATACCCCGCCATACTTCGCTTACCAGTACCGTATGCAACCATCGGCCAACATCACCTGTATGTGCCATGGCATAATTCAGCAGCGCCGAATTGGTTAGATAAGCTGCCAGAATACCCAGTGTTAACGCAAATTGATAATAGGTAACGAGCCGGCCACGAATACGGGCAGGTGCTATTTCCGATATATATAGTGGAACTACATTAGATGCCAGCCCAATACCAATTCCACCCAGCATACGTGCAGCAATAATACCCGGTAAAGAAGGCAGCAGGGAACAGCCGAGTGCTGATAATAAGAACAGCAACGCAGCCAGCATCAACGGTTTCTTCCTGCCCAACCGGTCGCTTAGCTCACCAGATATGGCAACTCCGATGATACATCCTACCAATGCAGAAGATACAAACCAGCCTTCCTGGAAAGCCGACAGGGAAAACTGCTTTTGTAATAAGGGTAGTATTCCTGATACCACTGCCATATCAAACCCGAATAAAAACCCGCCCAACGATGCCACCAGGGTTATGATAAAAAGGTAAGCCGTCTTATTACGTATATCCATTTCAGATTCTTTTATTCGAAATTTCTTTTTCAATCGAGCCTCACTCAACGCTTAATGCTTAACGCTCAACGCGGAACGCAAGCAAATACAGTTAGGCGTTCAGCGTTTGGCGTTTGGCGTTCGGCGTTCAGTGTTTGTCGCTTTAGACATGGAAGGTGGTGCATCACCCGGTTTACTGCCCCAGGCCATATTGGGTTCAGGACCCATTTCCAGTACCAGCGAACCTCCATCTACCAGGTCGGCATGATAAAACCAGGGTTTGGTCAATGGCTTTCCATCAAGCATGGCGGATTGGATATACCGGTTTTTATTTGACACATTATGTGCTTCTATAACAAAGGTCTTACCAGGATAATAAACCGGATCCAATGTGATGGTCGTTTTTTCAAAAACAGGACTGCCAATTTCATAAAATGGTTTTACTGAAGTACCGCCGTCTGTTTCAAACAACCCCATGGCAGCCATTACATACCAGGCGCCCATCTGCCCTTCATCTTCATCACCCAACCATCCGTGCAATGGAGTAGATCCATAATACCGGTTCATGATCTCCCGCGTATAGTTCTGCGTAAGCCAGGGCTTGCCGGAATAATTGAACAACCAGGCCGCCTGCATGTTGGGCTGATTGCCATGATTGATCGGAATACGATCATACAAATCACCTTCGGCATTAAAATTATACCGGGCCGATTTTTTAAATCCTTCTTCTAAACGATTATTGAATTCATCTTTGCCCATCAGGTTCAGTATGCCCTGTACATCATGCGGATTAAAGAAACTGTATTGCCAGGCATTTCCTTCGAGGTAACCCGTACCGCTGAAAGACGTACAGCAATATGGATTCCATTCTTTCACCCAGGATCCATCCTGGTGCTTCATTCGAATATATTTAGTGGCTGTATCAAATACGTTTTTATAATTACCAGCCCGCTTGATAAATTGTTCGTATTCTTTTTTCTTACCAAGCGCCTTGGCCATTTGCGATACACACCAGTCGTCATAGGCATATTCAAGCGTATTGGACACCTGCCCTTCTTCCGTAGGTACATATCCCAGTTTCATGTACGATTCAAAAAACTTGTTCCCTGCATAACCTTTTTCGGGTGTCACTACACCGGGTGTGGTTTGCTGGTGTATCATGGCCTTAAAAGCATTTTCGGTATCGAAATCGCGTATCCCTTTTTGATAGGCGCCTGCAATGAGGGCTATTTCGTGCGATGCTTCCATAATACCGGAGTATTCAACACCAGCAGGTCCTTTGGGCAGCCAGCCGCCAGTGTTATATATTTCTAAAAATGATTTCACCCATTTGCTGGTGATGTCAGGATTTACCAACGCCCATAGCTGGTTCAAATTCCAGAAGGTGTTCCATAATGCATCACAACCATAAATAGGTGAATCAGGATTTACCTGTTGTACTTTTTCATTCACATCCACATACTTTCCATTCACATCGCTCCAGGTAGTACGGGCTACATAAGAGCGGTACATATTGGTATAGAACTTCTTTCTTTCCGCTTCTGATCCACCCTGCACCTGGATCTTACTCAACATACCATTCCATACTTTTCTGGCATTATTTATAACAGCGTCAAAGTCCCAGTTAAAGGGATTCATTTCTGTTTCAAGGTTCAAACGTGCCTGCTCAATGCTTACCAGCGAAATAGCCGTTTGCATTAACAGCACCTCATGCTGAGTTGTTTTGAAATCGGCAAAAGCGCCCATCCGTCCTTTACCGGCTACTTCTTTTACATCTTTTATGTTTTGATTGGCTTTCCAGCCACCAAAGCTTTCCATCGGTTTGTTAAACCGTACTACAAAATGTACAATATATTCGTTCCAGCTCCATTTCTGTTTTGAATAACCTTCAATTTCGGTATCACTCACTTTGGTAATTTTGGCATCCAGGATCTCCGCCGTATTTTCGAAAGGAATGTCCAGATCGAGGAGAATATGCAATTCTTCTTCTTCCGGAGTAGTAAACCGGAAGAACCCGGCACGGGTAGTACTGGTTAGTTCTGTATGAATATTGCCGTTCATAAGGGTAACTCCATAATAACCGGGACTTGCTTTTTCCGTTTCCTTATAAATTCTTGACCGGTAGCCGGTAGTCCAGCCGGTAGTGGGGCCATCAGCAGGACCACGGCGCGTATTCAGCGCGCCAACTGTAGGCATAACCGATAACCCGGCCATCGTCCAGGAATGAATATGGCTAAACCCACCAATATTGTTTAAGCTATACTCGTATCCCGATTTCCAAACACCACCCTGATTATCGGGACTTAGTTGCACCATGCCAAAAGGCATGGTAGCACCCGGGTTTAGCATCCACCTCGACTCTGAAGTTCCGAGTAATGGATCGGCATAATCAACCGGTTCTTTTTGCTGAGCAGTTACCAACAGCACGCAACTACTTATTAAGGAAAACAACAACAATCTTTTCATATTCTTTTCGATATTATTTTAGTTCAGTTATATTTTCTTTACAAAAAGCCTTTACCACTTTTGCCATGCCTATACCTGTATTGATGAGGGTATAGCTTTTAGCTGCAGCAGGAATAATAAAAGTTTCTGCATAATTAAAGATAGCAATAGCGCCATCAGCCGTTTCAACCGAAATAGCACTGCCTTCTACCAACATCAGAATATGGCAGGTATTGTTTGTTTGTACCATTACACGAGACATAAATTCAAACCGGTGCACATCATAAAAATGAACCGGATGGGTAGGACAATGCACCAAACTCCAGTCATCACCCTGTTCAATTACTGCTTGTTTGGATATTAGCTCATTAATAACAGCCGATCCTTTCCTGTCGAAATTCAGGTTATTGAACGCATGGTCAATATTGATAGCTCTTGGCTCCCCATTAAGATCCAGTCGCAACCAGTCGTACATCTTAAAAGTAAATATATAAGGCGTAGCACTGATCTCAAGTACCAGGTTATTTACACCGGCACTGTGTACAGTTCCACTGGGAATTAAAAACAGATCGTGTTTGGAAGCGGTGTGCGATTGTACAAATTCTTCGATGGCTACTACCTGTTTATTGGCTTTGCTGTTCTCCAAAACATGGCGGAAAGCTGCCGGCTCAATATTTTTCTGAAAGCCCAGGAATACCTGGGCATCTTCTTTACAATCGAGAATATAATAGGTTTCGTCCTGGGTAATGGTTTCGCCAAAATTTTCACGGATATATTGTAAGGTCGGATGACATTGAATGGATAAATTACCGCCTTCCCAGGTATCCAAAAAATCGAACCGGATCGGGAACTCGTATCCAAACAAATCAGCATGTTTACCCAATATATTATTGTTTTGATGGAACATTAGGAAATCGAAAGACACTTCCAGCAAATATCCATTGCTTTCAAATACGAGGCCATTTTCAGGAACGATCAGTTCAAAAGACCATGCATAGTTCACTTCATCTTTATTCAAATGCTGCATGTTCTCTTTCATCCATTGCCCACCCCAGGCGCCGGCTTCAAACCAGGGACGCCCGCGAAATACACGCTGGCTTAGCGTCGATAGCCCTGTTTTAAGCGAAGCAGCCTGCATCCAGTTCAACGATTCTTTCCATTGACCGTCTGCTATCACCGTAATGTTATTCAGTATATTTTTTTTGTGCTCGTTCAATACCACCCAATCAACAAAATAAAAGCGTTTATACATGTCAGCCGAACGTGTTGCTTTTCTACTTCCCAGGTTGGTGATACTACCAGCCCGCATGCGGTACTGTATTTCATTCTTTGGCAGATCGAGGTAAACTACCGGTGCATCCCAGGAAAGCAACGCAGCACCGGTACCGAATACAATAGTACAATCAGCGTCGCGGTCAGGTTGCAATGACAACAGGTCATTCATATTGAAAAAATCAGCCAACGTGCAATGACATTTAGTTCCCCAAACCGAATCGTGAGCGCCTAAAAATGGTGCAATCATATCAGCGATCACTTCCTCTTTTTTCATACAGGTACTTACATCGATCCAATGCACCCGAATACCTTTTGCCTGGAACTCAGCCTGCAGGCATTGTTTTACTTCTTTCCAGAATATACCGCCGTATCCATCTACAATAATCTGCCTGTTCCCCCCCATCCACTGGGCAAGCGAAGCATACCCATTGAAAATACTATCAGCGCCCAACGCATGAAACGGATACATATTATATCCTTCACTGGATGCTGAACCTGCCTGTAGCTGCTGCGGCAATATTGGCTGTGAACTTAGCCGCCTTTTACTACCTGCACCTTTGCTTTTCCCTATAATATTATCCGAAGTTTCGTACATAGTTTACAGATTTTTAATGCTGCGTTTTATTGACATTACTTAATGTATTATTATTCAAACTTAATAATCCGGCAACCTTACACTGACCTGTCAGGATCGCAAAATCCCGTTGCCAATGCAAGACCCTACAGCGAGCCTTACAGGTCAGGCAACATTACTCTACGTCCCCGTTAAGGGATCGATATTTTTTTTACTTCGTTGTAGTTGTACGGTCTGCCCAGGTTCGGGAAAGTAGTTCTGGCTGCTACACGTACATACCAATCCCGTTTGACAGGCAACGCGCCACCGGTTGTGGTAAGGGTTAATGTTTGTCCCAGTAAATTATTACCATTTGTTCCGGTATACGAAACCCGGCTTGAATAACGGGCATCAAAACTATTGGCATTACTGCCTACATACGGATAACTATTAATATAAAAATTGATATCCGTTACATTCAACTGGTAGTTCGGATCAGCTGTTCCTCTTGTAACAATGACCCTTACACTAACAGTACCATTGGCGTTTAAAACGGGTTCTCCTAACCATTCCAGCCGCAAAAAAGGTTCTACGGTAAAATCAACGACAGTAACGCCGCCCTGAATATCAACTTCCTTGCTTTTATCAACCGGGTTAGCCCCGGTTTGTATCAGTGGAACAAAAGCGCCGTCAGCAGATATTTTATAATGGCCCGCAAATATTTTGGTATTGTTATACGTGCCATCCTGCATGGTAGCCAGGTACAACGGCGTTGGATTTTCACTCCAGCTCAGCTCTCGTATTTCAATACGTGAACCGGTGCCATTTTCACCCGATACTTCGCTGGGAACATTTTCACCGGTGCTGGCATCAATGATCCTTCCTTGTAATGTTTGGTCGGGTGCTGCATAATTGTCTACTTTAGAACAAGCACTTACCCATATAAGCGCCATGCCAAAAACGATATGATAAAATGTATTGTTCATATAGAATGAAATTAAAAGCCAGAGTTTTGAACTAAGTTTGGACTCTTGGTAATTGCAGCTGTTGGAATTTGCTGATAATACCACCGGGTATCGAATGTGAACCGCGCATTTCTTTCGTCGGTACGGGCATCAAAGAAATATTTGCCGGCATCTGCTGAATAAAATGGCATTAGCACTCTGTACAACGTACTATTCTGTTCCTGGTCCAGCATGCGCCATCTTCTCAGGTCCCAATAGATCTTATTTTCAAAGGCGAGCTCTTTTCTTCTTTCCCTTCTGATGGTATCAATATTGGTAAGTGCTACAGCTGGTGTTGCACCCGCTCGGGTCCTTATAAGATTCACATTATTTAAAGCCGTTGTTAAATAATTAGCGCCCTGTCCTGCAGCACTCAATTCAAATCCGGCTTCAGCGGCGTTTAACAGTACTTCAGCATACCTTATTTCAATCCAGCTTTGCTCTGAGCGGTTGGTCACTACTTCCGATGTAGGTTTGTCAGGCACCAGGTATTTCCGAACCGAGAACCCGGTAATGCTTCCACCTGGCCCATTGGCAACCAGGTTGGTAAAGATGCCGCTGGCGCCGGCAGGATTCATTTTTGTTCCGTTGGGTAACGTATAAGCGGTTTGCAATACAGCCGCTGAACTAACAATGTTTGCAGTTGGATAATTAGCCGTAGAGCCTGCCGGTAATAACCGGCTAATACCACCTGCTGCACTGGCTGTATATATTCCACGACGCATTTCAATGCTTTGCCCTTTGAACACATCGCCAGGCAATATTACGGTTGCTCTCAATCTTGGCTCTGCATTGGCAAACAGGTCCATCGTATTATCAAACAACATGTACTTACCATTGGCATCCAGGGTTTGAATAGTTCCATCCGGATTTTTAGGAAGTCCTTCAAACATTTCCACAAAATTCAGCGTAGGATTTGTTTCTGAAGAATAGTTTCCGCCGGGGCCTTCCAGTTGCTTGGGTACACTCAGCGCATCATAACCATGAACTGCATCCGGGTATTTATATTGACGGATAAAAATATTCTCCTGGCTGGTTGCATCTAAAAACAGGTTAACGAAATTTTGATAGATAGCGGTTCTGTCGCCTGCTACAAAACTCTTGTTATATAAAGCATATTTACCATTCAGTAAAGCAGCGGCATCGAAGCTGGCTTTAAAAAAGGTAACTGCCCTGGTGGCGGGTATTCCGCACAGCCGCTCAGAACCCGCTGTTAAATTGATTGTATTATACCTGGCAATAGTACCGGCAAACAACATGGCCCTCGATTTAAAAGCAGCTGCAACATATTTATTAGGCCTGCCTGCTTTATTGCTTTCCGGCAAATTAGTATAGGCATAATCCAGGTCCTGAGCAATCATGTCGTATACCTTTTCTTCCGACGAACGTGGAATTTTCAATTCCTCGATGGTGGCAGTCAGTTCGTCGACAGTTTGATCAGGTTTGGTTAATACTTTGTCAACAATGGGAACACCTCCATACCGTTTTACCAGCGCGAAGTAA
>DASUVL010000258.1:0-5207 GCA_036379015.1 Niastella sp. | reverse complement strand
GTGAGCATTGAAGACCCTGTAACCGTATTGGTTTGCTCTCTTAATTTGGCAATACCAAAATCGGTCAATAAGAAATGTAGCTCGCCATTGGGCAGGCGGCGGTACATGATGTTCTCGGGTTTAATATCACGGTGCACTACGCCCTTTGCATGAATAGCGTCCAGCGCATCGGTCATATCTTCCGCCAGTTGTATCACCGTATCCACCTCCAGCGAACTGTGTTCTTTCAGCAACCGGCGCACATCGCCGCCCTCTATCAGTTGCATAACAATATAGGGCAGCTCCGCATCGAGGTGTACGTCAACTATTTTTACAATGTGATCATGCTGAATAGATTTCATGATCTCCGATTCGCGTTGAAAGCGGCGCAGGGTATCGGCATCGGTGTTAAAGGCAAAGTGCTTGATGGCAACCAGGTTACCCGAATCCAGGTGCCTTGCTTTTAGCACGCGGGCATTGCCCCTGCCAATTTCACCCAGGATCTCGTATCCTTTGAAATATTCTTTAAATATTGAAGTTGCCATATGTTATTGCATCTCCGTATTGATCATTTGTACAGAGAGACTTTTGTTGATACTATCAGGTTTAACCTGGTAACTCACAGGATACTTAACGTTTTCAAAAAATGTGTTCTCCAATTTTACATGAACCGGGATACTCACTTTAATGCCGGTCTCAAACCCTTTCAGTCGCAGGTTTTTGACGATCAGTGTATCGCCTGCCTTGCCTGACGATTTGTTAATTTCCACCGCTGCAAAACGATTTGCCTTTTCTTTTGCCGGTATTAACAGCAGGCTATTTCCAACGCTATCCCCATAATGCAGAATATCTATTATATTCTTTGTTGCTGATAGCCGCAAGGTATCGGGCGCTTTATCAACTTCAGGGCCTGATGGCGCCGTATGCTGACCGCTAAAAATAGAAGAAGGCATTTTATTGGCGGTATCGGCATTTGCCGGCACATCGGATACCTCGGAAGTCTTGTTATTATTGTCAGGAATAGTTGATGTTGTATTATTTCGCGAGAAAAAGAACCAGGAGCTCGCTGCCAGCAGCACAATCACCAATACGTTCCAACGCATCCATTTGTTACTACCACTGGATTTTTTAACCGGTTGTGTTTTTTCTGAGGATTTGCTAGTATTGTCTGCATCAGTCTGCGCAGGCTTTTCGATTGTTTTTTCCTCAGTGGAAGCCAGCGGCGTTGTATCTGTTGTATTGGGTTTGGCTTTAACAGTTCTTTTTACTTTGGTACCGTTTGTTGGCTGCACCGTTTGTTTAGTGCGATTGTTCTTTAACAACACCACAGTAATATTATCATGTCCGCCCATTTCATTGGCCAGCGCAATGATGTTGTTAACCTTGGTATTCAGCGCGGAACTGGTAGCCAGTAACTCGGTTATTTGTTTTGCGGTGACCATATCGGTTAAACCATCGCTGCACAGTAGCAATCCATCTCCCGGCAACAACTCTTCTTTACCATACTGCATAAAATCTTCATCATCGATACGATGAATGGCTGAACCTACTTCACGCAATATCTGGTTCCGTTGCGGGTGGCTCATGGCTTCCCGTTCGGTTATTTCACCGGCATCTTCACGCAATCCTACAAACGAATGGTCTTTGGTAAGTTTCTGCAAAACGCCTTTCCTGTAGCGGTACATCCGGGTATCGCCCACATGTACAAAATATACGATCCCCGCAGCTGCATCAGCAACGGCGGCTGTCAACACACAACACATTTCACTATAGCGGGGATCTTGCGTACGCTCTTCGGCAATACGGTTATTGGCAAAGATCACGGCTTCGCGCAACATGGTGAGCGTATCGCCTTTCGGCGTTTCCATATACTGGTCAATAGCTTCCCTGGCAATGGCAGCCGCCTTCTTTCCGCCTGCATACCCACCTACCCCATCTATTACTACCAGCAATGCCTTTTCGGGCGACCATAACTGCCGGCAGGTATAGGTATCCTCATTCTCAGTCCGCCGCATTCCGGGATGCGTATTGCCACTGATCAAAATAGTTTTCATATTATCGTGGCAGGTTTTTAAAATGCCGAATTAATAAAACGATCACAAATACAAACAACGCTATGGATGAGATGGTATTGATCATGAATTGTTAAAGCTGTTTAAACGTAAGCGTTACCATGCCGTTCAACATTACCTGGCTTTTATCCTTCAGGTGGAACCATTGGGGATTATCGGCTTCGCTTTTCGAGATCACAGTTTCATTTACCCTGGTTTCGTTGTTACTGAAAGAAGCGATCTGAAATGATTGTTGTGTTTCATTCCACCGGATGCGGGCATGCGGATTAGATACAAACCCCGATTCAATAAGCAGGTAATTGCTATAACCCAGGTTCTCCGGTTCTTTGCGGGCAATCACGATCTCCGTATCCTTCATAATGTACACAACCTCTTTACTCTTATCGGCCAGGTAACATTCAATGCGCGCCAGGCCGTTGTCTGCAGGACGGGCTGTTTTTTGTACCGTGTTATTGGCTACGGTAACATTGGTTACAGAAAGCTCGGGGTTGAACTTAACCGTGAAAGTGCCGTTCTCTGCAAAATGCACGTGCCGTAGCACATCGAGGTTGATATCCATTTTATCAAAAACATTGGTCGCTTTTGATTTCATGGTCACTTTAGCTGTATTATGGCGATCATTGCCGCCACTGCCTGCCACTTTTAACCCTGTCAACATGCCGATCACCCGCACATCTTCCACCGTTATTTTTTCCTGGTTGAAGTCGGTACCAGGCGCAAACCGGAACTGCCAGTGAAACGACACCGGCGACAGCTCGTCATAATTCTTCTTATAACTTTTTAACTTGAGATAGAATGCTTTAAGGGCTTCTTTTACAATGATGGGAAGAGAAGGTAACCGTTCTTCATACACTTCGGGGTTAAGAATGATCAGGTAATGCATGTTGAACAACAAGCTTTTGCCAACCGATTCGCGTTTGCAGGAATTATCAAAACAATCAAGTAATTCTTTTAAAATATAATTGTTCGTAACCGGACCTTGCGCCTGGCGCTGGTCGTTACTTTCAGGAAGTATTATTGATTTAAGGGCCGCAAAAAAATCACCTGATTTTTTCTTCATGGGATCGCCTGGTTTTACACGGTTTACAGCTATCATTTATACGAATTAAAAATAATTGATTTGGGGATGTGCGCTTCGTAAAGAAAACATAAAAATGTATCTCAATTGGAACACTCTTTGTTAGGGAGAAAACCGTTCCAGAATTATTTAACAAATCCATGTAACCGGTTTAACGTAGTATTAGGAAATCGGGACACGGGAGAGGCCGCCAAGCCCTGTAAGGTGCGTCATTGGGTGTTGCTCTATTTGTCTGCTGATTCGCACCTGACAGGGCTTGATCAGTTCATTTACCCGACCTGTCAGGACCGCGTATACCACCTGTTTAGCAAGATCATTTGGCGGACCTTACAGGTCTGCCCCCTTTTGAGGCCGGGGTGACTTACGGTATAAATACCGTGATTCTACTGTTTTTTAACTCCCTGAGATAAAATACCTTTTCAGTACGTTCAGCTGTTTGCCCCTCCACCCTTCAATCACCTGAACGCATTCCCCCTACACCCTACGCAACAGCACTCATTCATTAACCAGTTAACAAACAATTCTATGAACAGGATCTTAAAAATATTTGCCGCCGGTGATGAGCGGACCGATATTATTAACGGTTACCCGATCATTGAACAGTACGATGGTTTTGTATTGGCAGAAGTGCCAAAGAACAAAGTGAAAGCCATCCCCAAACAATTCCTTTTTGAAGACATTACCGACGAATACCGCATCATAACAGGCAAAGGAGAAATAGACACCTCCATTCCCCGAATAACGGAAACAGGCAAAGTCAGCGCCCACCCCGCCTATACCGGCAAAGACAAAAAAGCGGTACCGGCAGGTAAACACCACTACCTGGTACAATTTATCGGACCTGTAAAACAGGCCTGGCTTACCGGTGTAAAAAAAGCAGGCGGCGAATTGCGCGATCCTTATGGTGGCTTTACCTACATCATTCGGGCTACCGAAAAACAAATGCAAAAGGTAATAACACAACCGTATGTACGATGGGCAGGTCATTTACCGTATGAATCAAGAATTGAAAGAACGCTGTTGCAAAAGATCGAAGGCAATGGCGCTCCCCGTAAAAAAAATCCGGCAACAGCAACACTTCCCAGAACACGAACCATTCCGGGCGTATACACCGTAGAATTTTTCGATGCGCAGGATGTAACCAAAGCAGCGCCGGAGGTAAAAAAACTGGGATTCAACGTGCTGACCAAAGACGTGAAAGGAAAGATACTCATTGTTGAAACCGACAAACCCGCACGCATTTTGAATTTGTCGATGGTGCACGGCGTTCGCCGCATTAACGAGCGGGCCATGAACCGCCCCAATAATGATGTGGCAGCCGGCATTATGGGCACCAAACAAACTATGGGCAAAACCAACGGTAGCCTGGGATTAAGTGGCAAAGGCGAGATCATTGCCGTTTGCGATACAGGATTGGATACCGGCGATCCCAAAAATATTCACCAGGATTTTGACAAAAGGGTGAAATGGATAAAAAGTTATCCCATTACACCCGACTTCAACACCTGGATCAACAACCCGGGCGGCGATGACGGTCCGGCCGACCTGGATAGCGGTCATGGTACCCATGTAGCCGGTTCGGTATTAAGCGATGGCGCCCTTTCTAAAAACCTATCTGGTTTACAGGGACCTATACGCGGGCTTGCTCACAAAGCCAAACTTGTATTTCAGGCTGTTGAACAGGAACTGGATTGGAAAGATCCAGCCGATCTGCAGGAATATGGACGTTATTTACTGGCGGGCATACCAACCGATCTGAAAGACTTATTCAATCAGGCCTATCAAAAAGGCGCCCGCATACATTCCAATTCATGGGGCGGTGGTAAACCCGGCGAGTACGATGAACAAAGCCGGCAGTTGGACCAGTTTGTATGGGACCACAAAGATTTTTGCGTACTGGTAGCCGCCGGAAACGACGGAACCGACAAAGACGGCGATGGCAAGATCAACCTCATGAGCGTAACATCACCTGCTACTGCAAAGAACTGTATAACGGTTGGCGCCTGCGAAAACAAGCGCGCCGAATTCAATAATGAAAAATACGGCGAATGGTGGCCCGGCGATTACCCTGTAGCCCC
>DASUVL010000257.1:0-2196 GCA_036379015.1 Niastella sp. | reverse complement strand
TCAGAAGAAGGGTTTTTGATGCGATTAATGCATTTATTCAGCTGCGTTTCCTCTCTATGCAATTCATCTTTCTGCTTTTCATGCAAACGCAATTTTTCCAGTTTAAGTCCTTCATATACCTCATCAATATTATCCAGGGTTATACTCGATAACACCGCCGATTGTTGTTGCTGAAATTGTAAGAGGCCGTCTTTATCCCCTTCATTTATATGTTGCAACAGGGGCTGTAACGCTTCCTGCTGCTGTTCGTATTGCAGCATGCGATCTTGCAACCTCGTCTCATCTATCAATAACTGACCGCGTTGTTTTTCCGCATCATCTTTTTTCTGTTGAATATCCAGCAATTGCGCTTTTAAATTATCCAGCTCTTTATTGGCCTTGCGCAAGCCGTTTATTTGTTCCTGAATTTTGTGAATACCGCGCTGAATACCGGTTATATCCAAAGCTGCAAAACCTTTATGTTCCCGAATACGGGTAATAGCATAGAACTGTTTTTGCAGCCTTTCCGATTTACTCTTGCATTTTTCCAGCGTTTCATTGGCTTTCACTGCCTGATCGGCTTGCAGGTTCCTTTTCTTTATCAGGAATTCTTTTTTCTTCTCATTGTTCCAGCCCATTACATATTTACCGGGATCATTTTTTCCGGTCCGGTCGTCTTTCTCATGCCGCGACCTGTTCTTGATCAGTCCGTGCAGGGTAATGGCCTTATCGTACCGGTCTATGGTCTTTTCATCATTGATACATACATGGTCAAAAAACGTGATAATCTGTTGCTCAACCCACTTGCTTACTTTGTTATCAGGATGAAATTCCAGCTTTTCATAAACGGAATCTCTTTCCGGATTTTGTATGAGCGGACTTTCCGTTACGTGTTCATACACCAACCGCATACCCAGGTTGTTGTTGTTTACATACTTATTTACCTTTTTGTAGTATTTATCAGGCACCAGCAGCCGGAGCGAGAAAGCACGTAACAGCTTCTCCAATGCCGGTTGCCATTCTATACAATCTGACCGAACCTGCATCAACTCCCCACAATAGGGAAGTTCGTTCAGGTCAATATTCAATGCATCGCACAACTGTTTTCGTACATGGATGAGGTTGGCCGGAATGTTATTTTTACTTTGCAACAAATTATTCAGTTCATCTTCCACTTTCTTTTTCTCGGCATCGGCCTTCTCTTTGTTGCGTTTAGCCCCATACTCATCCTCTTCGTTAAGGCGTTGTTTGGTCTCCAGCTCCAGCTTTTTTTTATTTACATCCTTTACTATCCGTTGATACATGGCCTCATCTGCAGGCTGCTTCTCTTCCAGATGTAACTCTTCGCACCAACTGGTAAACAATGTTCCGTTTTCTGTTGCCTCCAACTTTTTTAATTCCAGGTCCTGCGCCTCCTTTTCCAGCTGTTGCATACGCTGCCCGGCCTTGTTCTGATCGATCTGGTTTTTTATGACCCGCTCCTCTTCCTGCAACTGGTCGTAAGTTAATTTCACTACCTGCTGCTTTTGCTGAACATCCTTAATAACCGAATTACTTTCTTCAATGGCCTGGTGTAATAATTCATTCCGGGTATAGCTGTTCCAGATCTTGGCCGTTTGCAATAATTGCTCTGTTATCTCAATGTCGGTCCTAAGTGTATTAAATGCGGTAAAGTGTTGTTCAATGGGCTGTAATAATCTTATCTGCTCTTCTGCCTTTTCAATATTCCGTTGCGCATCGAGTAACGTGGCCAGGTGCTTTTTCAGGTCCTGGAAAGACTCTTCCATATTCCGTGGTTCAAGCATATGGGTACGAATAAACTCATCGAGGTTACCGAGTACTTTGATACCTACCGTTTGGTTAAACAGTTGCAATGCCTGAACGCTTTGCATACCCAGCACATGCACCAGCTGCTGGGCATATTTGCTGGCGGCATCAAACCATTCAATTTGTTTACGGCTTCCTTTATTGTACCGCTGATCGAGGCTTCGTTTCCAGCTGCCGCTTAAATCAAAGGGCTTAAAGTCTTCATCGATACGTAGCGGTTTATGCGCAATGCCAAAAACCCTTTTCATATCTCCACTCGAAAAATACCTTACCTGGAAAAGCGTAACGGTTTGCTCCGCTTCATTCGAAAAATGCGCGAGCAGAATGCTATACGCCTCCTCTTTATTGTCGCGCAAGTACAGGGTTTTAACGGTGCCGGTGCTTTCGCTG
>DASUVL010000256.1:0-3639 GCA_036379015.1 Niastella sp. | reverse complement strand
GAGCGGTTTTATGGTTCCACCTACTGATATCCGGCTTAACCCGGTTTTGTCCTGGTCCAATTTGGTTTGTTGTATTTCCGTAATGGCGCTTCTGAACGGTTTGCCTTGATAAGTGCCATACGGATAAACGGCTGGCCAGCGGTACAGGTAATACCAGGGGTCATATTGTGCATCGTTGAAAACAAATGGTTTTTCAGTGCGGGTATTGGAGTAAATGATCTTTCCACGAACATCGAGCCAGTTGGTAGCAGCGGTATTAACACCCAGGGTGAAATTATAGCGGCTGAATTTATCGGGGTTAACTTTTAACACCCCATTCTGCCCTACGTAGCCGAGTCCCAGGTTATAGCTTGTTTTTTCACTGCCACCAGTAACGCCGATGTTATGCCGCTGTTGCAATGTCCAGTCTTTCATAAACATTTTGCCGGGATCCCAGGGGCGATAAAAAAAGATCCTCCCACCCCTTATCTCAAAGTCGCGGCCATATTCCATGTCATCGCTCAGGTTCTGGCCACCATATTTTTCCTCCCATTCCCTGGTTTTATCAATGGCCAGTTGGTCAACGGCCATACTGCCTACAGTGGTCACTGCACTTGGGACGGAACCGAACCGGCTCAATGCAGCAAAAGAAGCTTCTGCATTATCGGCCGCCGGTGCAAGTTTTGGGGTATTTATAGATTTTGACCAGGCTAAGTTGTTACTATAGGTAACCCTGGCAGGGCTGCCTTTTTTCCCCGATTTAGTGGTGATCAATATAACGCCAAAGGCGCCACGTGTACCATAAATAGAAGCCGATGCGGCGTCTTTCAATACCGAGATGGATTCGATATCATCGGGGTCTATCATTTGCAAACTGGGTATTTCCACATTGTCGACCAGTATTAATGGCTTTGCACCATTTGGCCCGGTATTAATGGAACCAAACAAACCACGCAATCTTATTTTAGGATCCGTGCCCAGGTCGCCGGTGGGGGTCGTGATGGTCAATCCCGGCACCACGCCCTGCAGACTTCGGGATACATCTGCCACCGGGCGGGAACCAAATGCTTTTTTAATATCTACCGTAGTAACGGCGCCGGTCAGGTTGGCTTTTTTCTGGGTGCCGTAACCAACCACTACAACCTGATCGAGGGCGGAGGCTTCCAGTTCGATCTTGTAAAAAGTGGCGCTTGTGAGCTTTATTTTATGTGATTTATAACCGGCAAAGGATACTTCAATGGATTTGTCATCCTTGATGTCGATGGTGAATTTACCGTCGACGGAAGTGGTGGTGCCGTGTTTGCTTTGAGTGGCGAATACGGTAGCCCCGGAAAGGGGTTCATGGGTTGCCTGGTCGAAAACCTCCCCGCTGATGGTTTGTGCATATGCAGCGCTGATGAAACAGCTGCAAAGCACCAACAAAGCAAGGAAACGGGTTTTTCTCATAAAGTTTTTTTTTAGTTAGTTGGTTAAAAAGCATACATGCCTGTGCGGTATACGCACTGGTTATTCAATGGATGGAAATTGAATTGCTTTGAGGGGTGCCTTTAGTTACAGTACTTGAATCCCGGCATCGATATATGGCTTTAGGATAGGGGCGTCGGGTGGTAACTCGGTGATCAGTATATCGATGTCGGAGATACCACAAATGTGTATGGGCTGCAGCGTATTGATCTTTTCGGAAATGGTGCAACAAACTACCTTCTGCGACGAATCGATCATTATCTTCTTCAGTTGTGCTATTTCCCAGTCGTTTTCGGTAGTGCCGCGTTTGATATCAATGGCATTGATGCCCAGGAAGCACAGATCGGCATTGATGTTCTTGATCTTGGCAATGGCTTCGGCGCCTATGGTGATCTTGGCGTTTTTTGATACCCGGTCGCCGATCATGATCACTTCAATATTGGGGTGTTGCATGTACTCGAGTATGGCCGGTAAACTGCCTGAAATAAAGGTGGCCTTTAAAGAATGGGGCAGGGCCCTGGCCATTTCAATGATGGTAGTACCGCCGCTGGTTAATACGAACATGCCGTTTTGAATAAGTGCGGCTGCTTTTTCACCAATGATCCTTTTCTGGTCCTGCGAATACACACTCAACCCCGAGAAGGTGACATCGTTGAACGAGTGGGATAAGGCGCCGCCATGAACTTTTATGAGTTTGCCTTCTTCTGAAAGCTCCTGCAGATCGCGGCGGATAGTGTCTTCCGATACCCGGATCTCATGACTAAGCAGGGAAGAAAGTACTTTGTTATGCAGGTTTACCTGATGCAGGATATATGCCTGTCGTTCTTTTTTAAGCATATGGTTAGTTAGGTTTCGAATCAAATATAAAATGAAATGTAGCACAAATACGCATAAAGTGGATTAAATGTGGATGATTATTGCATAAAATGGGTGTAAAAACGGCATATATTTTAATTTATGCGGTTTTGTGCTGTTATGGAATATGTAGGATGTAAAAATGAAGCTAGATAAGTAAGAAAACGCAATGAGTAATTTGATAATGTGATAATGGGATAATGTGATAATGAAAAACAACAGAAAGGCAATGGAAGATAATGCCATGTTACTTCCACTACCCCGGCTTCGTTCTGAGGCCGTATCTGGGTCGTACCTGCACTACCCATTTCCCAGGCAAAGGGGTAGTAAATGGGTAGTAAATAGGTAGTGTTTCCCTAGGGAAGGGGTAGTGTTTGGGTAGTCAAAAAGTAGCGCAGGTACGAACATGAATCGTACAGGGGGTAGTATTGGGGTAGTTAATGTGTAGCGAAGCTACTTCAACGCAAAACGTATGGTTAAGGCAAATGCGTCAGGTACAAAGTTGATGTCGGGAAGAATGTCTAATTCAGGTTTCCAGTCGAGCGAAAGATTTACCGGTGCATTGGAGAATTTGTAATCCAATCCTACAATGCCTGTCGGTCCAAGATAGGTATCGCTGTCCTGGAAGCCCACATATACACCGCCGCCATAAAACCAGCTTAAACCGGGTGTATTGAATTTATTGTGTATTTCAAGCAAAGCGCCGATACCAAAGCGGTTGCCCCAGGCTACCAGTCCTTCAATGGCCGTGCGATCCGTTGCAAAATATTTGGCTGAAATAGCGCTGCTTAAGGTAGGCGAGGAGTTGCTGAGCCGTACACCTGCTGCAAACCGGTAGTCCTGCGCTGCAGCTCGTTGGCAACATATCATGCTGATAAGTATAACGGGCAGGGTTATGGAGATCCTTTTCATGAAAAACATTTTTTGATTTTCAATGATTAAATACAATCTCTACAAACAGCTATTGGGGAAATGCCTCTTTATTAGCCTGCACTACCTAACCGTTATTAGCTGGTGTATTGATTCCCGCGCTTGCGCGGGATTGTTTGCTGAAAACGAAAATAGTGCCAAAGGTATTGATTAACTGACTGTTAAAGCAGCACTACCGCTTTTTAACTTATAATTAGTCCCTTTCGTTCTCTTCCTCCAGGTTTTTAAGGAAGTTTTTAAAGAACACATTTATTTTACCCGCTGTATATACTTCCTGCCAGTATATGTTACTGATATCTTGTGTTGGGGTAACACTGGTGCTGCCGGGTTTATAGCCACCGGCTATTCCCAGGTAACCTGCAGGATCATCGTCTTCCAACACAACCCTGTACAGGTAGAATGTGTAGGCCT
>DASUVL010000255.1:0-2664 GCA_036379015.1 Niastella sp. | reverse complement strand
ATCATGAATTTCTCAGCCAAATAGTCCGTTTCGTTTTGGATGTACGGGGTCATAGGGATATTCGATTATAGGATTTTACAGAATAGATGGACATTAATAGAACGATTTTATGCACGTAAAATTGCGTGATAAAAACATAATTTCTGCAATATATCAACCCATTTTTTAATAAATAAGGGTTTATCTATAGTATCCCATACTGATAACTTAAGTAAATACGCCGTTTATTGAATGAAATTGGTTACAAATGCTGAATTGTTAGATAATATTCAAAATGCATGCCTTTGAAGTGTGTTTAATACAATACTATAGCCTGCCTTAATTCCAGGAAAACATCTGGAGATTCCTGAAACCAGTAAAGTTCTCCGGAAAAACATAGTGCAATCCCTGAGAACGATACTATTTCCCTATCCCCAAAGACTGGGGGTTGCGGCATTCTGCAATCGGCTTTCTATTATTTGGCAGCTCATAGTGTGCTACCACCTGCCTTTCGCTTGTCCTGACCAGTCGGGTTAAAGTTAAAGCGTGGGGTATTCAATTAGCTTGTAGCATGTGGTGTGCAGGTTTCTTCATTCAATCTTTTATCATTCACCTTTTGCTTGTACCGATAGGTCAGGCTGCGTGTAGCGTGGGGTTCCTATCTCCTGCCCTACACGTGTAGCTTGCAGCCTTCTTCCTTCGCCACCCATAAAAAATGCATTAATTAAAATTGTACAGGATTGCTAAAACTTTACATTTATGCCTCTAAACCATTCATCAATTCTTAAACTTACTTACTATTATGGGGGATCTTCAGGTGAAAAAAAGTGCCAAGCAGTATGATGCAATCATCGTAGGCTCTGGTGCCGGTGGTGGTATGGCAGCCTATGTATTGTCAAATGCTGGCTTGAAAGTTTGTTTGATTGAAGCCGGACCAATGTATGATCCAAGGACCAATGTAACACAATTAAAAAATCCGTGGGAATCACCCCGTCGGGGCGCCAGCACCAAGTTCAGACCCTTTGGTGATTTTGATGCCTGCTATTGGGGCTGGGAAATTGATGGCGAACCCTACACGCATGCAGATAATACCAAATGGGAATGGTGGCGTGCCCGCATGATCGGTGGCCGTACCAATCACTGGGGCCGTATTTCATTGCGCTTCGGTCCCAAAGATTTCAAGCGGCGTAGTATTGATGGATTGGGTGATGACTGGCCAATTGGTTATGAAGACATAAAACCTTATTATGATAAAATAGACAAACTCATCGGGGTGTTTGGCAGTAACGAAGGCCTGGAAAATGATCCTGATGGCATTTTTCTACCGCCTCCCAAGCCACGTTTGCATGAGTTGATGATCAAAAAAGCGGCAACCGGCATGGGTATTCCGGTGATCCCTTCCCGCCTGTCGATCCTTACCAAAAAGATCAACGAATCACGCGGCGAATGTATCTATTGCGGCCAGTGTAACCGGGCCTGTTCTTATGCTTATGCCGATTTCTCCTCATCTTCCGTATTAATAAAACCCGCTATTGAAACCGGTAATGTTGATGTGATCACCAATGCCATGGCGCGTGAAGTGCTCACTAATAAAGAAGGAGTGGCTACCGGCGTATCGTACGTTAACAAAACCGATATGCAGGAATACCAGGTTATGGGCCGCACAGTGATACTGGCTGCCAGCGCCTGCGAATCTGCCCGTTTGTTACTGAATTCCAAATCTGCCCGCTATCCAAATGGCCTGGCCAACAACAGCAATGTAGTGGGTAAATACCTGCACGATTCAACGGGTGCTGATATGGGTGGCGTACTTCCTGAACTGTTCGATCGCAAAAGGTATAACGAAGATGGCGTAGGCGGTGCGCATATTTATACGCCCTGGTGGGGCGATAATAAAAAACTCGATTTCCCCCGTGGTTATCATATTGAATACTGGGGCGGTTTTGGTCAGCCGGCTTATGGCTTTGGCGGCGGTGTTCAAAATCTGAATGGCAGGTTCACGGTAAAGGGGCAACAAAAAGAAGCCGGTGGTTATGGTAAATCGCTGAAAGAAGATTTCCGTTATTTCTATGGCGCCCGCATTGGTATGGCTGGTCGCGGTGAAGCCCTTGCCGTAGAAAGCAACTATTGCGAGATCGATCCTAAAGTGGTAGATAAATACGGTATTCCTGTTTTACGTTTCAATGTGAAGCCAACCGAGTATGATATAAAACAGGCTAAACACATGAAGGAAACGTTCAAAGAGATCATGCATAACATGGGCGCCATCATTACCTATGGTGATGATAGTACCCCCGAAAATAATTATGGTTTACACGCACCTGGTAATATTATTCACGAAGCCGGTACCGTTCGTATGGGTAACGATCCCAAAAGTTCAGCTTTGAATAAATGGAGCCAGGCTCATGATTGTAAAAATCTTTTCTGCGTGGATGGCGGACCGTTTGTATCGCAGGCTGATAAAAACATCACCTGGACGATCCTGGCCTTATCAATGCGCACTTCGGAGTATATTATTGATGAAATGAAGAAAAGAAATATTAGTTAACGGGTTGAAAAGTTATCAGTGGATCAAAAACGTAGAACCTAGAACTTAAAACTAAGAACTAATTATGGATAGACGAAAATCCCTTAAAGCAATAGCGGTAGGTACCCTATCGGCCAGTGTGCTGCTGGATGCCTGCA
>DASUVL010000254.1:0-2562 GCA_036379015.1 Niastella sp. | reverse complement strand
ATTTGGGAAGTAATGGGGCAACCTGAAATTCCTTTTGCGGGTATTTATCATGGAACGCAGGATATAAAAGATTTCTTTGGTAAACTGGAAGATACGCTTGATATGTCGGATTTTTCTGTTGAACATATTCTTGAAAACGGTAACCTGGTTATTGCTACCGGTCATTTTAGTGCAGTGGCCCGCAAAACCAACAAACGCTTTTCTACCATTTGGTCTATGACTTGGGAATTTAATGAAGAAGAACAGGTCGTTCACTTCCGCGATTGCTTTGATACGCTTACTTGTGCGAGAGCGATGAAAGCGTAATGTGATAATTCGATAATGTGATAATTTGCTAATGAAGAAGACCTGTCAGGTGCACCACAACATCTTGCATGATCAGCAAGCCGATGTGCCCCTGACAGGTCTTTTACGGTCTTTGTACTGTATTCCATTATCACATTATCTAATTAGCTAATTATCACATTTTATTCTTTATACCCCATCTTCTCTCTCTTTCACAAAAGCTACATTCTATCCTTTCACAAACACCAGTATCGCCGCTCCCCCTAACTCAATCTGATCGCCGTTCTGCAGCTCATGCGAAACACCAGGCACATTCAACGACTTCACTTTGTCATCGACCGTTAAGATGCGGGTCTTGTTGCCATTCTCCGGAAGCCCACCCTTATCGGGGAAAAGGAAAAATTTATCAAGCTGCGGATTATACAAAATATAGGCATGGTTACGGCTAACATGCAAATTGGCATTGGCTGTTTGCGCATCAAACTCCGGTTCGCCCTGTCCCCAGAAGACAATATCATTGGTATGGATCTTACCCGATGTCAACTGCGGATGTTTCGTTCTGCCTATACTGAACTTTAATTGTTGTTGCGGATTCAACTCATATTCCGGGAATTCCGTTTTTCCTACCAGCACCTGCAGGCGGGCAGTGGAATATTGCTGTACAAAATCCTGCCCGCGGCGTATTACCTCCAACCCCATAGCGCCATGGGTAATACAATAGTCGGGTAGTTTATCTTTTACGAGATGATGTTCAAAAAACCATCCTCCGGACAGTTGGATGAAATTATTCACCAGCTTACGTTCCAGGTGTTCTTTCTGGAACATGCCCGGCGTATCGGCGCACAGCGCCACCTGCAGCGTTTCTTCTCCTTCTTTATTATTGCATACCACGTATAACCGCAAACCGGCAATGGTATGTCCCTTTTCATCAATATAGGGTTTCAAACCATTGATGATAAACCGGATGATCTCCTCCCGCTTGGCCCTTGTGGCCGGAATGGATAATACCGGCTGGCTATTGCCGGCGCTGCCTTGCGAACCGTCGACTTGCTCCGGCGCAACCGGTGTAGGGTTGGTGAGCAACCGCTTAAAAAAGTTTTTCATACTTGCTGGTTTAAAGTTAGCAAACTGTGTCGCGGCTCCAAACAACCGTGTCACGGTTACATTAGTTATTCTTCGACTTCGCTCAGAACGAAACAATATACCCCCGCTTCTCCAACACTTTGGCAATGGCATTGGCCACCAACACGGCATTGGACGATCCTATCCCCCGCTCAATTCTTATACAGGTCACGGTGCGCGAACGGTGATCAGCTGTTGGGGCAAAAAACACATACCATCCATCCGACTCTATTTCCCCATTGATCACCCGTTCCGGCGTACCTGTTTTACCGGCCACTACTATATTTTTTATCTTTTGTTTCCACGGCTGGTTACTCTGATCGATCATATATCGCGTAAGAATACCTGCATACGCAGTGTCTTCGGCAATATCAATTCCTGTTGCCAGCGGTTGCTGTATCCCCGCTTCTTTCAGTAAATACCGGGATGGAACCAGCACACCGTTATTGGCAATAGCGCCAGCCATTCGCGCCATAGAAGCAGGCGTTGCGGTAAGGGTGCTTTGCCCCCATGCCAACCCTGAAAACATACTGCGATAGCGGTTCTTGGTGCCTTTTAATTTTGGATTGTTATAAGCCCGGCGATCGTGGTTCAATACATCTTTTCGCCAGTCTGCCAGGTCTTCCGATGCTTTTTCCTTATTTAACGAAAGCGTATAATCATAACCACCGCGTTGATTGATGTTCATCCCCGTTGCCTGGTACAGGGCCGCCAGCTGGTCTTCGAGATTGTTCTCATTGGCCATGCGGATAAAAAATATATTGCTTGAATTAACGATCGCTTCGTGCATATCTACATAATTCACCTTGGGAATAAATGGCTCCTGTTCCGTTGGATTATCACGAAATATTTCATTGCGATAAATATCTGTGTATTTTACTTTGGCGGCATCCGGCCCCATTTTATTAAAGGCGGCCATGCCGGTCAATATTTTTGCCGTAGAACCCGGCGCCGTAGCATACGTGAGGCCCAGGTCGCGATCGGTAACCGGCTTCGACAGTTTATTTCTTTCTCGGTCAGGCAACAACATCAGATCGGGCATTTGCAGGTTAGGCAGCGGGTTCAATGCGGAAGCCAGCAGATCGCCGGTACGTGCATCCAATACCACCACGGCTATGCGATCGTTTTTAAATTTGCTTATACGCAGGGAATCCT
>DASUVL010000253.1:0-10203 GCA_036379015.1 Niastella sp. | reverse complement strand
AGGCAGTGAACCATACTTGCTTTCAAAGACTTCTTTTTCTTTAGGCCGGGTAAGATCGTATTTCTCCATCTTCCCATTCTTTAACCGGATGGTTACCTTCTGTCCATCGGCAACATCAATAGTGTTCACGTCTTTCCATCCCGGTGGCATCTTGGCCGCATTAGGAATGGTGTCGGTCACGGCGCCGCGTAATGGCTGTTGATGCCCCTGTGTTGTATTGCGAAAGGCTAACAATACAACAACCAGCAAAGGCAGCAAAAATAAAAATCGGATAAGGTGCACCCTGGCACTCTTTGTTTTGTTCATCATGGCTATTCTTCTTTTTAAAGATGAAAAATTAAAATTGGTGGCTATACTAAATGAATTGACTCCTATAACTTTTAATAACAGGTACTGATATTGTTTGCGGTCGAGGCCGGTTTGCAATACCTGCTGATCGGCAATAAACTCCAGGTTCTGGCGAATATCATGACGCAGCAACCAGGCAAACGGGTTATACCAGTTTAGGATACACAACAGTTCGCTCCAGATAATATCCAGCGAATGCCGTTGTTTTACATGTATGAACTCGTGGTGAATGATCTCCTTTAATTCCTGCTCGGTATGCTGGTGCTTGTTTACATAAATGCCCCTGCCAAAGGAGAAGGGAATTACCGGTTCATCAATATGATACAGCTTTACTTTATCATCATACAACAGGACTGCTTTTGACCGCATTTTGAACAAGGAATAGTATTGAATGAGCAAGCGTACTATCATAAATAATATGCCTGTGACAATAACTATGATAGCTATCTGCATCCAGTCGATGTATACGGCTTTTTCATTAGCCGGCTGCGCTATTTGCGTCAGGGCCGGTATGTAATTGATAATAGTCGATTCCCGCAATGTAGGCTGGTTAACTATTATGGCAAATACGTTCACAAAAGGAATTACAAAACATACGATGGAGTATATCAACAGGTACCAGCGGTTCCAGTTGTAAAAGGTAAGCCTGCGCAAAAACAACTGGTAGAACAGGTAAACGATGGAAAGACTAATTGTTAGTTTTAGGAGATACTGTAGCATAAAGGTTCGTTTGGAGATATTTGAATATGAAGTCTGAGATCCGAGGTCCGAGGTCTGAAAATACCAAAAGCCAACCCCTGTTTCCTATTTCTGATTTCCGTCTTCCATCTTACGACTTCCAACTTCCGACTTCTGACTTCTGTCTTCTGACTTCCGACTTCCTACTTCTGACTTCCTTTCTCAATCATCTCAATAATATCTTTCAGTTCTTTCGGACTCAACTTCTTCTGCTCCACAAAAAAATTCACCAGCTCTTTGTACGAGTTGTCGAAGTAATCTTTTACCACCCCGTTCATAAAATGCTTTTTGTATTCTTCTTCCGTAATGGCCGGTTTATACATATAAGTATTACCAACCAACCGGCTTTGCAGCAAACCCTTTTTTTCGAGGTTCTTTACGGTAGAGGCGAGGGTTGTATATGGCGGCTGCGGCGAATCCAAATTCTCCAGAAACAGCTTTATGTTGCCCTCCCCTGTTTTCCAGATCACCTGCATGGCCTGCTCTTCCTGTATGGTGAGTTTTTCCATCTTCTACGAAGTTTTCGTAAACCTACGAATAATTCGTAAATATGGCCAAATCTTTTTTGTTAAATGAATTTAACCTTTGCACATCATGTTCATTTACTGCTATTTTTGAAAAATAAATTTTGAACGGGCCTGAGTAAAGCCTGCCTGCTGTGCCTCAGCGAAGTAAGGCCGGCAAGTAGGTCGAAGGGTCTGAAAATAAAGCGTCGAGCTCCCGCTTATGCGGGAAAGGGTCGCATTTGACAAGTGACTAAAACCACAAAAATTAACTAATGAAGAACCGGCTATTACTTTTAATCCTGGCCTTTAGCGTAAAACTGGCATCAGCACAAACCTTACCACCTGATAGTCCGGCTTATAAGCGGTTCCCGACCGTTCCGCCTTTCACTATCCTGCAGGTAGATAGCACCACGCTTACAAAGGACAAACTGAAGCACCAGCCTACCCTCATCATGTATTTTAGTCCGGATTGTGACCATTGCAAACACCAATGGACCGATATGGAAAAGCGGATGAAGGACCTGAAAAAATACCAGATCATTATGGTTACCTATCAACCCTTTGAAGAGATGGCTGACTTTTATAAGGCCCATAAAATTGCGGCCTACCCCAATATTAAAATGGGCCGGGATACTAAATTCTTCCTGCCGCCCTTTTTCAAGATACAAAGCCTGCCCTTTCAGGCATTATATGATAAAAGCGGTGAGCTGATCACCACTTTTGAGGGGAATGTGAAAATTGATAAGCTGCTGGCTGCTTTTGCCAAAAAGGAATAGCATTTTTCAAAAGGCTGAATGGCTTGATTGTTTGACGGTTGGGACAAACAATAAATAAAAAGTCATTATTCTTTCATCGCGCCCTATTTTTGCGCAAAAATTAGCTCAACACCTTAAATTTTTTCAGATGAAAGTAACTGTTGTAGGCGCCGGTGCAGTGGGTGCTACCTGCGCTGATAATATCGCCCGGGCCGAACTGGCTGAAGAACTGGTATTATTAGATATCAAAGAAGGACTGGCTGAAGGAAAGGCCCAGGATATGATGCAAACGGCCGCTTTATTAGGATTTGATACCCGGATCACCGGTAGTACCAATGATTACAGCAAAACAGCCGGCAGCGATGTAGTGGTAATTACATCAGGTTTACCCCGCAAACCGGGTATGACACGTGAGGAACTTATCGGCACCAATGCCGGTATCGTAAGAGGCGTTGCCGAAAATATTCTGAAACACTCGCCTAATGCCATCATTATTGTTATCAGTAACCCGATGGATACCATGACCTACCTGGCGTTAACCGCTACCGGTTTACCCAAGAACAGGATCATTGGTATGGGTGGAACGCTCGACAGCGCCCGCTTTAAATATCAATTGAGCCAACACCTGGGTTGCAGCCCTGCCGACCTGAATGCAGTTGTAGTTGGTGGTCACGGCGATACAACAATGATCCCCCTGATACGCCTGGCAACCTGGAACAGTGTGCCGGTTACTCAATTCCTGAGCGAAGAAAAACAAAAACAAATAGTGGCCGATACCATGGTAGGCGGTGCTACCCTTACCAAACTGATTGGTACCAGTGCCTGGTATGCACCCGGAGCAGCCGGAGCAGCCCTGGTTGAAAGCATTGTACGTGATCAGAAAAAATTATTTACCTGCTGCGTATCACTGAATGGCGAATATGGTCAAAAAGACATTTGCCTTGGTGTTCCGGTTACTATCGGAAAAACCGGCTGGGAAAAGATCCTGGACTTTGGTTTGAATGCCGAAGAACAAGCACTCTTTAACAAAAGCGCTGATGCCGTTAGAAATATGAATGACGTGCTGAAGACACTGTAGAATATTGAATATTGAATATTGAACAAGAAATGTTGAATGATGAAGGAAAACCCTTTATAATTTGATATTTCTTGTTCTTTTTCTAAATGCCATAGTTCAATTGATTTTTTTCCATCCACTCCCTTCATTCTTACTTTTTCTCTTTTCTTCAGCGCTGTATTTCAACTTCAACATTCAATATTTAATATTTAATATTTAATATTCGATATTCAACATCTCCTCCCCCAATAACAATTCATTAAATCATCCTCCCCCTTCCCGGCATCGATTTTGAAGCATATTATATATCCTCACTTCCACACTCGCTATCTCTTTCAATCCATTAATGTACTTCTAAATAGTATAGTATGAAATACATATACGAATGGGGTTTTAAAACAGCTTGTATTACCGCTGGGTTATTGATAAGTCATATAACCGGGATGAATGTTGCTTCAGCACAATCTGTACCCGATCACTCAAAAGCTGAGTACATTCCTTTTAATATGGGGAAGATAATGCCCAATGAAACCTATGCAGATCAAAGGCAGAAAACCAGGTATGTTTATGAAACCAACAATAATACGTCACGGCTTCCCGAACCGGTTGCCATGCACGACCTGTACCTCACTACTGGTAATGACGGTATAGTAATAAGATGGCGCACAACCTGGGAACCAGACAATCTTAAAATGTATGAGATAGAGTTCAGTCCCGATGGAATCAACTTTCAACAGGCAGGCGTTATGGCCGCCGGTAATTACCTCAATGGAAAAGGCTATGAATTCAGGCATTTCCCGGTAAACGTTCGTGACCGGTTATTTTACCGCATCCGCATGACAGACAAAAACGGTCGGTATGATTACTCGCCCATATTATCGCTGGCAGCCACTACCCCTACCCAGAATTATGTATTTCCTACCGTCGTAAATGCGGGTATAGTAAGCTTATATTTAAACGACTCGTTTAAGATGCTACAGATCGTAAACGCTCAAGGCGTAATACTACAAACACAAATGCTAAATGGCAAAACTGGCAGAACAGATATTCCATTGAGCACTTCTGCCCAGGGAATTTGTTTTGTGCGTGTATTAGGTGAAAACAGGCAAAAAGATATTGTGCAGAAAATATTTATTCATTAGCCTTTATGAAGTCCGAAGTATGAAGTCGGAAGTCAGAAGATATCTAATCTTTTGGTTTCCGATTTTTTATTTCAGATTTCATACCTCATACCTCCGACCTCCTGCTTTCAAGCCTTCATAAATATTTTTTCCTGTTTTGTCCTGCCTGCTGCAGACTGTTCGTCATTTACCGGTAACTTAATCAGGTAATCTTTAAAATTTACAATTATGAAGGATTTCATGTTCATTTTCATTGGTGCAACTCAGCAATATGAGTTCTCTCCTGAACAAATGCAGCAGCATATGCAAAAATGGTTTTCCTGGATCGATGAGCTGAAAGCGAAAGAAATATATGTGTCCGGCGAAGCCCTGATACCTGGTGGCAAAACAGTAAAAGGTTCCAAAGCCCTTATTACCGATGGTCCGTTTACTGAAAGTAAAGAAGTGGTTGGTGGATTTGTGATCGTGAGAGCCAATTCCCTTGTTGAAGCTGCAGAAATTGCCAAGGGTTGTCCCGATTTACCGCTTGAAGGAAATGTTGAAGTGCGGGAAGTGATGAAATTTTAAGTTTGTATACATTATTATGAAAGAAGAGGCACACGGCTCGGTGAAGCAATTGACCGATCATCTTTTCCGGCATCAGTCGGGAAAGATGATCGCTGTGTTAACGCGCATCTTCGGTATGCATAACCTGGAAATGATCGAAGATGTGGTGCAGGAATCGTTTTTACGCGCCATGCAAACATGGACGTTCAACCAGATACCTGATAACCCTGCAGGCTGGTTGATGCAGGTAGCCCGGAACAGGGCAATTGATATTATTCGGCGGCAACAGCATTTTCAACAGTATTCGCAGGAAATGGCCAGCGAACTGCAACGGGAAACGGAACATACCGTTCAACAGTTTTTTGGAGAAGCTGAAATTGCAGACAGCCAGTTGCAGATGATCTTCGCATGTTGTCACCCCGCTTTAAAAGAAGAAGACCAGGTAGCGCTCACTTTAAAAACCGTTTCGGGTTTTGGGGTTACAGAAATCGCCCATGCTCTGTTAACGAATGAAGCCGTTATCCAAAAAAGGTTATACCGGGCTAAACAATTTTTAAAAGACAATCAGATCCAACTTGATATTCCGGCCGGACATGAATTAACCGGCCGGCTCGATATTGTGTATACCGTATTGTACCTGCTCTTCAACGAAGGATATAATTCAGGCAATGCCGATGAACTCATCAGGCGCGACCTGTGTGCAGAAGCCATGCGTCTTTGCTTTTTGCTTACACAACACAAGACCGGTAAACAACCAACTTCGTTTGCATTGCTGGCGCTGATGTGTTTTCAGGCATCGCGGTTTGAAAGCCGTATGGATGAGAACAACTCCATTATTTTACTGCAGCACCAGGACAGAAGCACCTGGAACAAAGCGCTTATTCAAAAGGGGTATGAATTCCTTACCCTGTCATCACAAGGTTCAGCACTAACCGTATATCATCTTGAATCGGCTATTGCAGCAGAACATGCCCTGACTGCCTCGTTTGCAGAAACCAACTGGCAGCGTATGTTGCAATTGTACGATATGCTGCTGGAACAAAAACGAACCGCACCGGTTATATTGAACCGTGCTATTGTGCTTGCACAATTAAATCAAACGGCCACGGCCATGCAGGAGATCTGGCAGATCAATAACATCGACCATCTTATAAACACACAATATATGTTCAGCGCTGTGCTGGGAGAACTATACATTCAATTGGGCGATGATCATAATGCCTGCAAATTCCTGCAACAGGCGTTTTCCTTAACCACCTCCCTGGCAGAAAAAAAGCTGATCACCGCCAAGCTGGAAGCGCTCGCCAAAACTAAAATGAATTAAGGGCAATAACATATCATAATAAATGAAATACATAGCCGATCAACATTAACCTATATTTAGTTTTCCTCAATACTAGGGTTTCTACTTTTTCTGAGTATTTTGTTGCCAAACACCCTTAATTCAAACTATTATGCTCTCGTTAACCAAAGCTTTGGCCATTGCAGGCCTTATTATCATTTCTTCCTCATGTGCTTCCATTGTAAGTAAAACAAAATATCCGGTAACAATAGACAGTGAGCCACGCGACGCTGATGTAACCATTTACAATCGTCGTGGTCTGGAAGTTTTCACCGGTAAAACACCTGCACTGGTAAAATTGAAATCAGGCGCTGGATTCTTTACAAATGCCATATATGAGGTGAAGATCAGCAAGGCTGGTTTTACAACAAAATCCGTTGCGCTACGCGCCACGCTCAATGGCTGGTATTTCGGCAACCTTTTGTTTGGTGGACTGGTTGGTTTACTGATAGTTGATCCGGCCACCGGCGCTATGTATAAACTGAAACAAACTGCTATCATTGAAAAGCTGGAAAGTAGTTCGAAAACAGCTGCAGCGCCAACGCATCAACTGCGCATTTACGATATTAATGAAATTCCTGAATCGTGGAAGAGCAAATTAGTGGCTATTAAGTAATCAATCGACAATAGTTAATTGGCAAAGGGCAATATGCAATTGGCAAAGAAAAAAACCAGTCTTGCATATTGTCTTTTGCTTATTGTCTATTGCTTATTGTCTATTGCCTATTGGTTATTACTTGATCAACCGCTGATTCACTTTGTTGACGATGTCGGTTATTTGAATCTTCTCCATGCACTTGAAATGCCCAAGCGGACATTTATTATACCCTATTTTGGAACAAGGCCGGCAATACAATGGCCGTACTTCCATAATATCATAAGGTAATTTGTCTTTCGGTGTTTGTGGCGATAAGTTACCGTAGTATGGGTACATGCCAAATTGCGGCACTGTATTTCCCCAGATAGATATGATGGGCTTTTTAAAAGCAGAAGCAATATGCATTAACCCGGTATCGTGCGTAATGATCAATTTGGCGCGGCGTACCAGGTCGGCTGATTCGTTGATGTTGAATTTACCGCATGAATTATAGATCTTATGAGGGTCAACACTGGCAATTTGTTCGCCTTGCGCCCTATCTTCTTTGCCACCAAGTAAAATGATCGGGTGCTCAATAAGGCTGCATAACTCCTGCAGCTTATGTACCGGCAACTTTTTGGTATTGTGTGCGGCGCCGATCACCACGCCAATATAACCGGCCAGGTGACCGGCAGGAATATCCTGCTCTTTTACTTTATCTGTCTCCGGAATGAAGTAATCTAACCCGCGGCCATCGTTCTTCACGCCCAGCGACTGCACGGTTTCCAGGTATCGGTCTACAATATGAACATCGGGAAGTACATTCAGTTTAACAGTAGTGTATATAAACTTCTGAATGTTGAGCTTATTGAAAGAAAACGACTTTTTGCCCAATGCTTTTTTTACCCGCATGGTGCGCAGGTTGTGATGCAGGTCTATCACATAATCAAAGTTCTCTTGCTGCAAAGATGCAATAGCAGCGTCCAGGTCATCTTGCAGGTAATGCAGTTTATCAATATACGGATTGGCTTCCAACACCGCACGGAAACTGGCTTTGGTAAAATAATGGATCTCTGCATCCGGCAACTGCTTTTTCAGGCAACGGATAACAGGTGTTGTTAAAACAATATCCCCAATGGAACTAAATCTGATAATAAGAATTTTCATTTTCTGGTCCAGGCTCACTCTTCAACGTAATTAAGATCTTTATGAAAGGTTTCTTCAGTTAATACAGCAGCAACCACACCAATGATCATAACGGTTATACCGGTGATCATGCCGCTTGTTACATATCCCACCGATCCCTGCAAAGAGGTAAATAATATAGAGATCAGGATCAATGCCCCACGCACCATATTGGGTACGGTGGTAGCTGCGGTAGCTCTTATATTGGTACCAAATTGTTCAGCAGCCATGGTAACAAAAATAGCCCAGAAACCCGTTCCAAAACCCAGCACTGCACAGGCGGCGTACAGGCTGTTAACCGATTGACCGTGCAGGTTAAAGAACCACACAATACCAATAGCTGTTATTCCATAAAAAATAAACAGGGCCTTTTTACGGCTTTTCAATGACTGGCTTAACAAGCCTACTGCGATATCGCCTATTGAAATAGCAGCATACGCAAACATGACGGCTTTACCCGGGTCTACAGTGCCCACAATACCCATTTTTTCGCCAAACTCTTTGGAGAAAGAAACGAGAATACCAATCACATACCAGGTAGGCAAGCCTATCAAAATACTGCACAGGTATTTTCTTAGCCGTTTGCCATTATTAAACAATATGAAGAAATTTCCCTTTGATACTTTGCTGTGCTGAATATTCTGGAACATGCCCGATTCCAATACGCCCACCCGCAACAGCAATAACATAAAGCCCAGGCCGCCGCCAATAAAATAACAGGTGCGCCAGTGAAAGGTCTCTTTAAAAAAGAAAGCAACCACCGCACCGGTTAATCCAATACCGGCCACCAGCGATGTTCCTATTCCTCTTTTCTCCTTAGGCAGCAATTCACTCACCAGGGTAATACCGGCGCCTAACTCACCAGCCAAACCAATACCGGTTATAAACCGAACGGCAGCATATTGATTTACCGTTTGTACAAAGCCGTTGGCAATGTTACCCAGTGAATATAAAATGATAGAAGCATACAATACTTTTAACCGTCCTTTCTTATCGCCCAGTATACCCCATAAAATACCACCAATCAACAACCCGGCCATCTGCACATTAATGATGAACAAACCTTCGGTAGAGATCTGCTCTTTGCTTAATCCCAGGTCGGTAAGCGACGTAATACGGATGATACTGAAAAGCAACAGGTCATAAATATCAACGAAGTAGCCCAATGCTGCTACAATTACAGCCAGGCTGAAAACAGAAACTTGTTTTGATTGCATTCGTTAGGTAGTTGGAGGTTGAGAAACCTTTTCTTTCTTTTTACCGGAAAATAGTTTTATCAGTACCGGAGCCGTTGTTACAACCACAATGCCCAATACAATTATTTCGAGGTGCTTCTTCAGGTCAAAATCAAATTGGGTTAGTATCCATTTTTGTAGGAAATGTCCGGCAATGATCATGCTGAAAACCCAGGCAATACAACCTATCAAATTAAAGAAAGAAAACTTCTTTCTATCCATATCAACAATACCCGCTACAATAGGTGCAAAGGTTCGTACGATCGGTAAAAAACGGGCCATGATGATAGCGCCGCCGCCATGCTTTTCATAAAACTCGTGGGCATCATACAAATACTTCTTCTTAAACAGGAAACGGTCGCGCCAATGGAACATGGTAGGACCAATTTTTCTGCCAAACCAATATCCTACGGCATTACCCAAAATACCAGCAATAGAGATCAGGGCGATCAATATGCTCAGATCGAGCCATTCGTACCGTAATCCTATAATACCAAATTTTTTAAACAGGTCATCGACAAGGGCGGTGCTATAAATGCCGGCCACAAATAACAGGCTGTCGCCTGGTAAAAAGAACCCGACAAATAAACCCGTTTCAGCAAATACTATGAACAGCAACAAAAAAAAGCCGCCATAAACAATATAGAACATGGGGTTAAGCAGGTCTTTCCAGTTAAACTTTTGTTCCAGTACGATGATCTCTGTTTCTTTCAGGGAAGCAATAGCCATCGTATGAGATTCATGATTCGCCGCGTTGATAGTCAGGGAATCACCCGGCGTCACATTGATCGTG
>DASUVL010000252.1:0-10284 GCA_036379015.1 Niastella sp. | reverse complement strand
TATCTATAATATAAACAACCTGGCGCAGCTATTTCAGGCCGGTGCGGCGGCTGTAAAAGCAGTAGATCCCTCGGTTGTGATCATGCTGCATGTAGCACTGGGCGGGCAAAATGATGAATCGGTATTTTTTATTGATAATATGCTGGCGCGACACGTACAGTTTGACGTTATTGGCGAATCGTATTATCCCAAATGGCACGGAACCATAGAAGACCTAAGAGACAATTTAAACGACCTGGTGCGGCGGTATGGAAAAGATGTTATTGTGGTTGAATATTCTGCCTTCAAGGAAGAGGTAAACAAAATAGCTTTTGAATTACCCGATGGAAAAGGGAAAGGCACCTGCATTTGGGAACCACTAAATACCTGGGAAGCTGTTTTCGATAAAGAAGGAAAGGCAAATGACCGGCTGGCTGTTTATGATGAACTGAGCAAACGTTTTTTGTTGAACCCGTGACACTAAGTAAAGGTGTGCCACACTTTCAAAGTGTGGCACACCTGGAATTTTTCATTCTGTATTCTGTATTCCATTATCACATTAGCATATTATCAAATTATCACATTATCTTTTCTGTCTTTCATCGCTATTTTCCTATCGGCAACCTGGCTACCTGTACCAGTACAGAGTCTTTGTTTTTCAAAAGGCCATTAGATATTTGCGGATTTAAATGATTAGGCATGGGCGTTGAATTATAAGTAAAGATGTTGCAAGTGCTTACCACGGCAAAATTCAGAATAGGAACGTAATAGTCCTTGCCGGAAATGATCACCGGGTATTGCTTGCGATATTTTTTACAATTGCCACCGGCTGTATTGCAAATAGAATAGGGGTTGTACTGAGGCACCTGCTCATGCAATAACATGCATCGTCCTAACAATTGGCTCTCGGAACCAGGCATATTGGTTGAATCAAGCGGCGACAGCATGAGTTGCGTATCGGTTTTACTTACGATCTCCATGATGGTGCCATTCAATTTTACCCGGTTGTTGTCCAAAAAGAGAAGACTTTGGTTGATCTTATGATCGCTTACTTTAGACACGCCATAAAAGAATTTATTTACATGATCAGGAAAGTTGCGGTTCACGAAACTTTTGATCAGGTTTACATCGCGGTGAGCGCCATCACTGGTATACAATACCAGGTCATCTATAAATAATGTAGCCCCTGGTTTATAGGTATTGGGATCTACAGGAGTACCATCCGGATTAGTTAATGGTGGATCTACGCTGGGGTCTTTAGTACAGGCAGAAAAAAGCATTAAGGATATAGCGATCAGAAACAGGTTTGTTATTTTCATGTTTTGTTGTTTATACCTATACAACCGGTCTTTTTAGAAAATTCCTATCGTGCGGAGAAAATAATTTAATTATACGCGGAACGCAGAACGCGGAACGCAAGAATGGTGTTGTATTTGTCTTTGCGTTTAGCGTTCAGCATTAAGCGTTTAGCCTGGAATTAAAAACTTATATTATACGTGAGATACCAACTGTATTTGAATGCCTGATCGGGGAAGAGGTCCATATCGAAGTCATCATTATCGATGGTCGAAAATTGGGTCGTGTAATCATCGGCTGGTTGATCCATAATATGAACACCGGCGCTTAGTTTATGCCTGAACTTTTTCCAGGGGTTAAGATAAAAGGTAGTATTTACGTTTACCCGGTTATATATTTTTTCCCGGAAAGGGGTGAAGGCAGTTGTACCATTTTTATTCATATCATCATCCGGGTTCGCGGGAATGGCTGTGGGAATAGTCACCCAATCACCCGAATGCATATGCCATAGTACACTAACATCCAGGTCTGGCCGGGGTTGATGGCTCACCAACATATTCAGGTTATGACGCCGGTCGTACCGGTAGGGTTGTCGTTTACCATTATTCAAACTATCGAACTGACGCCAGCTCCAGGAAAGTGTATAGGATAACAAGGTCTTCCATTTTTTAAACTTCCGTTCGGCCACCAGTTCTGTGCCGTAGCTCCAGCCTTTGCCCGTGATGAGTTTTTTTTCTATAGAATCGCTGTAGAAAAGGATATTGGTTTTTTCAGAAAAATTGACCAGGTTCTCCATTCGCTTATAATAGACATCAGCCGAAACGTTGATCACGCGGCTGTTTCTATACTGGTACCCGATATTGATCATTTTACTCAAAGCCGGTTGTAAACGTTCGTTGGCCGGTAACCATATTTCCCGGTTGATGCCGGTATATGGACTGGCAACCTGGTGTAACCACTGACCCGTATGCGCATAGGAAAGATGCAGCTGCTGTTTGTTATCTAACCGGTAGCTGGCAAAAAAGCGGGGTTGTAACAACCGGTTATTGTACGCTTCCATGGAATAGGCATTAACATGCATGCCTGGTCGTAACAGGAGATCATCACCGATCCTGATCTCATTTTCATACCAGAAGGTGACATTGCCGAAAAGCAACTCCGGTTTCGGGCGAAAAAAGGTTTTCTCTTCTTGAAATTCCGTTGTCACCATCGTCGTATAAGGGCGAATAGTCACCTGTTCATACTTTCCGCCAAAATTAAATTGCAGCTGAGGCGAAGCCGTTAATTCAAAGGAAGTTTTTCCTTCCAAACGCTCGCCTTTAGCATAATTATTGAAAACGGTGTTTTGGTACAAGGGTATTCCCATGCTTGAGTTGTTTGAAGCCGAGTACTTCAACGCAACATAGTTGTCAAAGCTGCTTACATTAAACGTCGTATTAACGAAAGAACGTTTGCCGGTTACCAAATTCCAGTTGATGGTAAAAAGCCCATTACTCCATGTTTGCAGATAGTCGCTGTTGGTCTGTGTTAATTGCAGGCGGTCGTCGCCGGTATAACCACTGATCATCAGCTTATTGTTTTTGTTGAGCCGGGTGGTCAATTTGATGTGCAGATCACTAAACGCCGCATCATAAGCGAACATGTCTTTATTGAAGGCGTCGCCCACACTTTGCCGGCCGGACACCATAAGGGCCGTGCGATCTTTCTTCAATGGCCCTTCCAACGTGACAGCGAGGGAACTTAATCCCGCTGCCCCTTCACCGCTCCAGCGATCCATATTGCCATCTTTAGTTTGAATTTCAGTAAACGCCGAAAGACCACCGCTAAGCCGGCTGGGGAAATCATTTTTATATTGCCTGATCGATTTTATACTGGTATTGCTCACCACAGAAATTTCACCCAACAAATGCGCCGGGTTAAATACGAGGTTACCATCCAACAAAAAAAGACTTTGTCCGGGTTCACCGCCCCGTACGATCAACTTGCCACCCGACTCCTGGCTTTCCATATTACCCGGTAATAAATAGATGGCGCGCACCGGGTCTGTTTCACCCAGCATATTGCTGTATGTGCCCGATTGTTTGCTGTCCAGTTTGTTGGCAGCATCCCGCATAAGCACATTCGCCGTGCTTACCTGTACTTCGGGTAATATAGCCGGTGAAAGAGTCAGGTTAAAACGGGTATTACCGTTCATGTCTACTTCAATTACCCGGGACGAAAAACCGGTGAAAGAGATCTCTATCTGGTGTACACCAGCCGGCAGGTTCATACTATAGAAACCCGCTATATTCGATTCACATAAATTAGCCCTGAGCGTAATCGAAGGGTTGCCTACTTCGCGGATGGAAGCAAATGGTAATGGCTCCAGACTCCCTTCCTGTTGAATGAAGCCAAACAAAACATATTTGTCCAACAAGGCCCCGGGCGGTAATGGGGTAGCGGCGGCGCCAATGATAATTTTATCATTCTTTTCTATGATGGTTACCCGTTGCCCCTGTAAGATCTTATTGAGTACAGTGCCAATGGTGGTTTCACCGCCGGGTAGGGTGATCTTTTTTGTATTATCCAGGTTCGATGGCGAGTATTCAATATTTACCCCGCAATCCCGCCAGAGCGGGACCAGGTCATGCAACAATTCGTTGGCGTTTCCCTGGGTAGCCCGGCAGGTAAACCTGGTTTTTAATAAACGGTTCTGCGCCATGCTGGTGGTGACCAGGCACGAACAAATGATAACAAAAAATACACGTAGTCTCAATATGATAATGTGATAATTAGCTAATGTGATAATGAATACAAATACAAAATACAGCTTCGCGTTTTGTATCGGTTTTTATGGTTTAAACAATAAGATGGTATCGTTTTGTTTGCGGTGACTGATATTGACAAGCAACTTAATTTCTTCCAGTACTCCGTCTATGGATTGCCGATCGAACTTTGCTGTAATGGTAGGCGTTATGGGCAGTTTCATTAACCCGCTATCTGCTTTAATAATTAAGTTATAATGATTGGAAAGGGTAGTGGCCACCTGATCGATAGGGCTATTATCAAATCGCAGCGTACCTGTTTTCCAGGACAGAAAGTTGGGATCGTTCAGCGGTTTAATATCAAAACCTGTTGCATCGAGTTTGCTGTATTGATTCGGTAAAATGATATGCTTTTCAGCGGTATTAGCTTTATTGGTGAACAAAACTTTGCCGGTGGCAACCACCAGTTCATCTTGTTGGGCAGCGGTATTAATGGTAAATGAGGTACCCAGTACTTCCAACGTGGCTCTTGATGTTTGAATACGGAAGGGGTGTGCAGCATCATGTTGCACGTCGAACCAGGCTTCGCCGGTCAATGACACTTCACGCTTATTGCCGGAAAAAGATTCCGGATAAGAAAGCGTGGCGCCTTTACGCAACACCACCTGCGAACCATCTGGCAGGGTAACGGGTTTATTAGCGGCGCCCGCTTCAGCCAGTTGCTGAGCAGGTTCTTTCTTCTGAAAGAACATCCAGCCGGCAAAAAACAGGAGGCCGGCGAGGCAGGCAGCTATGGCAAACCGGGTGAACATAACGCGCACGCGCGGGACCGTATTGTTGCTTTTACCTGCTGCCAATCGAAGGTCCACTTTATCCCAGGCCTTTTCCGCATTATACCTTGGTTCCTGCACCAGGACGCCCGTTTCCTGCCATATTTTTTCCAGTTGCCGGTAAATGCGCTCATGTGCTTCCCTTTCGTTACGCCATTGCAGCAGCGAGGCTGTTTCAGCGCTGTCAGGGTTACCTTTCAACTGTTTTTCTATAAGTAGTAATATATGTTCGGGTATATGTATCATGGGCAAACTATGATGATAAGACAAGCATTTTTAAAAAACTCCTATCCAACGCGGGGTATTTGTTTACAATCTGGTAAAAAACCAGGTGACAAATGGCCACAGCCAGCTTTGGGTCTTGCGCACGAAGGCTTTCAGCAGCTTCATGGCCTTCCAGGTTTGGTTGTTGACGGTTTTGATGGATATGCCAAGGGTATCGGCAATTTCCTGGTTACTCAAATTACCTGACCTGCTCAACAGGAAAACTTCCTTACACTTTTCCGGGAGCTGGTCGATCCCTTTTTGCAGCAATTCCCGGTAATTGGGTAGGTCGTCATTGTCGGGTTCTTCCTCCACCGTCCAGGCGATGGAATCATCTTCAGTCAGATCCGTATCGGAGAGGCTTGTTATGGGCCGCTTTTTTTGCGCGCCCAGGTGATTAAAACAGGTATTTCTAACGGCCCTGTACAGGTAGGCGCGCACCTGAGGCGATTGAATGATGGCCTGATGCTTTTCCCAGATGCGCACAAAAACTTCCTGCACAATATCCTCAGCGGCCTCATGGTCTGTTACCAATGAGTACGCATACTTTGAAAGCGGATCATAATATTCACCGAACAGCAGCTTAAACTGCCCATACAAATCATTTCGATTCACAAGAAAGGGTTTTGAATAAAAGTCAATGAGTATGCGAAGGTGCGTTATACGCGGGTATAAACGAACAAGAGGGGATTTTGTTTTTGGGGGGAAGTGTTTGGTTTTATCCCCATATAACAGTTTTTAAAAATACAAAAGGTGTTTGTTTATGGCCAGAAGCGCGGGGCCGGCTTTTCCGAAGCCGGTTTTGTGTTTTATAACCGCGGTATTAGTGGTATGGCTTAAGGCTCAACTTTTATATACTCCCTGGTATAAATTGAATCGGTCGTTTCTTTGATGACGATAACCCTGCCAACATACAATGTAGAACAGGTGTCACCCACGTATGTTTCTACATGCGCTTTGGTAGGGCCGTAATGATTGGTTATTTTACTTTTAAACTTGTCATAATAGGTCCAGGTGCAGAAGCTATTACAATCCATTTTTGTGTTGGTGTATCCACGTTCAGTTTTCATTTTGTCAGCCATGGAAACCGGTACCTGCCTGATATAGGCTATTCCATATGGAGTCTGTAATTGCCAGCAATATTTATTTTCATTGGCGTTGTAAAACCACATACCAGGATGTGCTTCCTCTGCTTCTGCAAGTGTTTTATCGCACAAAATTAATCCAGGAATGTCACCCCCTCCTGGGCTGAACGCCTGCCAGCAGGCTTTTTCATCATCGTGTTTTTCACAGCCAGGCAATAGGGCTATGAGTAAGAAAGCTGCAAACAAATTTTTCATGAAGTAGGGTTTAAAAACAATTTTCATTATTCTAAAATAACGGTAATTGATGTAACCTTCGTATTGAAACACCATTTAATGGTGTGCATTTTACACATATGTGAGTAATTCTTCCGGGCCTTAACTGCTGCTTTTCTACGATCCGCTTTCCGATAAATTATTTCACCCCATTTTCGTACGGAAACCATGCTCCACCATATTATTTTGGCCATTTTCATACGGAAACCATACTCTAAAATATTATTTTGCCCATTTCCGTACGAAAACCATGCTCTACAATATTATTTTGGCCATTTTCGTACGAAAACCACACTCTACAATATTATTTTAGCCATTTTCATACGGAAACCATACTCTATAATATTATTTTGCCCATTTTCGTACGGAAACCATACTCTACAATATTATTTTAGCCATTTCCGTACAGAAACGACCCGTTTTCAGCTGGTAGTTTTATTGCAAAAAATTGATTGTTATTAATTTATACTCTAGTCTTCTCTGGAATATTAAAAATTTTTCAACAAATACTTATTATTCAGAACCACTGTTATACATTTAATACAGAATTAAAACCTGCAAAGGCGAAAGACCATTAAACCCATCTACTTTTGCCACATCCATATACCTTATTCCTGCCATTCAACTTTATTCAATTGCTACATTGCCCGAATCTTATTCCGTTTTATCTGTTATTGAAATATAGTTTTTATTATTAATTAGCAACACACCAATTCGCACTGGTTCATGAAGAACCCGGGACATCATATTGTTACTGGTTTTAAAGAAGGAAGCTTACAAGCTTTCCAGGGTATCTATGCCAAATATTATCGTCCCCTTTATTTCTTCGTAAAACAGTTAGTGAACGACTCGCAGGAAGCAGAAGACATTGTAGCGGAAACATATGTCAAGCTTTGGAACATGCGGGCTAATTTCGAAACGGAGCAAAATATCAAAGCCTTTCTATATATAACCTGTCGAAATGCCAGTCTCAATTGTTTGAATTACCGAAAGCGCATCGCACTACATCATAAGAACATACTTCATTTTTTAGATGAAGAAGAATTCATCTCGCACCAGGAGTCCTTTGCAGAATTGATGCAACAAATAGAAGGGGCTATTGAAAAGTTGCCGGACAAGCAACAGGAAGTAATGAAGATGATCTTAATTGAAGGGCTGACAGATGATGAGATCGCAGAGCGGTTAAATAAAACGCCTAAAACCGTTCGCAATCAAAAAAACGCTGCTATCCATATCTTACGCACAAGTTTGGAAAAGAAAAAATTGGTGATCACCATTCTATTTTTATTAGTTCTTCTCACCAGGTAACTCCACTTCGTATTTTTTTACACAACAATCGTATTTCAGCTACTACTGGAATGGGTGTCTGATGGCCTGGGCATTGCCTGGTAATGGCCTGGGTAAAGACTGGGGATGGCCTTGCAGCCATGAGTTCCTGTAGGGTTCCTGTAGAGTCCGTGTACAGTACGTAGGCCATATCGCTACAAGTTTGCTACCATTCCGGTACTACTGCACTACCATCTGGCCGGGTTCTCCTGCACACATCTTTATTGTTATAACAGCAGTCCTTAATAATTTGGTCACATTGGGCTTGGGCAAAAACTCCCCCTTGTTTGTTTCTATAGAGAAGCACAACACTGTTATAATTTTTTACATAATAGAAAAGGGATGGAACAGGACAGGTCTAAAAGGATTGAGGAATTAATTATTAAGCATCTGTTGCAGGAGTTATCGGCAAAAGAGAAACAGGAACTGGATCAATGGGTCAACAGTTCTGAAAGGAACCGGTACTTCTTTGAGCAGGTTATGGATCGTGACGATCTAAAACAGAAATGGAAAGATTACAGCGAAGTTGACGAAACACAATTATGGCAAAAAATTACCAGCGAAATACCTGAGTTATATACAAGGGAGGAGGAAGTACCCAATACATTCAAATGGCGAAGGATTGCTATAGCGGCAGCAATCATTTCAATCGTTGCATGTATCAGTTGGTATTTCCTGCTTAATAATACTGGCAAGAGAGCTGAAAAGAATTTATCCGTCATAGCTAAAAATGACGTGTCTCCCGGAGGGAATAAGGCGGTGCTCACCCTGGCAAATGGAACCAAAATTATTCTTGATAATGCTAAAAATGGAACCCTGGCACAACAGGGGAGCACTGCCATTACTAAAGATCAGGGACAGGTCACCTATGATGCAAGTTCTTCACCATTGATCCCGCTTAGCGGGAACCATTCACCATTGACCTTTAATACTATTTCTACACCACGAGGCGGGCAATTTAGTGTGATACTTCCGGATGGGAGCCAGGCCTGGTTAAATGCCGCCTCTTCCATCCGTTTTCCCGTTACGTTCACAGGTTCAGAACGCAGGGTGGAGTTAACCGGAGAAGCTTATTTTGAAGTGGCGTCCGTTCGACTTAGTTCAGGGCAAAAAATGCCATTTAAGGTTGTTATACAAAAAGCTGGCGGGACGACGGAAGTGGAGGTGCTGGGTACACATTTTAATATCAATGCCTACGACGATGAAACCGTGCAGAAAACTACGTTGCTCGAAGGGAAAGTGAAGGTCACTGTACAATCTTCAGATGCAAAAAATACAAGGCTCCAACCCTCAACCATTTTACAACCCGGACAACAGGCGCAGGTAACCGAAACCGGTACATTACGGCAGATTTCAGACGTTGATACAGAATTAGCCGTAGCCTGGAAAAACGGCCGGTTCCATTTCGGGACCAATATACAAACTGTGATGCGGCAGATAGCAAGATGGTACGATGTAGAGATCGTTTACCAGGGAAAGATGCCCGAGTATGAATTTGTGGGACAGATATCGCGGTTCAACAATGTTTCCGAGGTGTTAAAGCTGCTGGAAATGACCGGCGGCATACATTTTCAAATAAAAGATAAAACGATCATCGTTAAGCCATAGCCATGAATTATTTCACAGATTGATTGACTTGTCCGTTCATTAAAACCTTACGCTCTTTATCCTTCATTAAGAAACGATTTGCCAGCCATTTTGAAAAGCATACAAGCATGCGATTGGCAAATTAACTACGATGCTTGCCGCAAGAAGAACGATTCATGTATTGCCCAATAAAAAACCGCTCCGGCTGGTATCCGAAGCGGCAAATAATTTGGGTCAACGCATGATATAATGACTGTTGGTAAATCATATTTCATTAAAACCCAAACAACAACAAAATTATGGAATTTAAGTCCATTGTCCGCATGACTTTTTTTGGCGGATCAACAGGAGGTTGCGGGGAGGAGAGGGAAGCATATCAATCGACAGCCATGACAGATGGCCTTGAAAAAAGGAATGCAGGTATTATGAGAAAAATGGTTCTGATTATGAAACTCACTACTGTTTTGGTGTTCGCTTTTTGTTTACACGCGACTGCCAATGGCTACACGCAGGGCATCACTATTACTGTAAAAAATCAGCCATTGCCCAAAGTCTTCAAGGAAATTGAGAAACAAACGGGCTACTCCTTTTTGTATCACACCGGGCAGATCAATCAAACAAAAACGGTTACGTTAAATGTAGTCAATGAAACCCTTGACAGGGTATTACAAATTTGTTTGAAAGATCAGCCATTTGATTACAAAATTGTGAACAAGGTCATTGTTGTAAAGCCCAAAGCGGAGGCTGAAGTAAAACCAACAGCCGCTATCGAAAAAGGTAAACGGATAAATATAAGCGGCAAAGTAACCGGCGAACAAGGCGAACCGGTTATAGGAGCCACTATTTCAATAAAAGGTGGTGATGCATCCACCACCACTACTACCAATGAAAAAGGGGAAT
>DASUVL010000251.1:0-11039 GCA_036379015.1 Niastella sp. | reverse complement strand
TGGTGCCTATTGGCGAATCGGCTATAAAATATATTACGATATACAGAAAAGATATCCGCGTGCATGTGCCGGTAAAAAAGGGACATGAAGACATCCTGTTTTTGAACCGCCGTGGCGCAAAGCTCACCCGGGTAATGATCTTTTTGCTATTAAAAGACCTGGTAAAAAAAGCAGGCATTACCAAGAATATTTCCCCGCATACCTTTCGTCATTCCTTTGCTACCCACCTGGTAGAAGGCGGCGCCGACCTGCGCGCCGTACAGGAAATGCTGGGCCATGAAAGCATCACCACCACGGAAATTTACACGCATTTAGACCGTGAGTTCTTACGGGATACCTTGCAACAGTTTCATCCGGCGTTTAAGTAATAAAAAATACCGGCCTCACGACCGGTACAGAACCCTAGAAATAATCACTACCTCATTTACTCCTGAATGAACCCGCGTTATATGGAAAAGGGATTATTATTGTATAGCAACTTTACCCTGATAAACATTTTTTATACCCGGCGCCGAGATGCGTATGTAGTAAATACCGGGACTCCAGCCAGTTTGTGTTGGAATAGTGACCCGCTGTTCTTTGGCAGTCATCACCAGCTTTTGCACTTCCACTACCCGCCCCTGAACGTCCATTAATTCCAGCTTGTACGAGCCAGTTTGTTTTAATGATAAATCAGCCTGAATAGCATTACCACGTGCAATGGGATTAGGGTATATCTTAATATCCCTTTTTAAAGCAGCAGGTTTCCAGTCATTGATCACTCTTTTTACCTTTTCTTTCTTTGGTTTTACATATTTGACTGCAACAATTCCCATTGTTACGTGTAATTCAGCGAACGATATTTTTAGGTTCTGCCAATTAGTATTACTATCGACTACCAGCGTTTGTGTATTATAACCAATATAGCTGACTATAACCGTATCTCCCATGTTAACCGGTAAATGAAAATTACCTAACGTATCTGAAACCGTTCCTGTACCGGCGCCTTTTACATAAATACTGGCACCTGCCATCGGTTTGGAATCAATATCTACAACAGTGCCACTGATTTCCCTGGGCGGGGCCAGATCCTCGGGCTCAATCACGGCAATGGTTCCCATTCTTGGCAAAAGATCCAATTGCTGTACCGCCGGCTTTTTTTTGATCACCGGCTTACCCTGCGCTTTTGCTTCTGTGAACAAGAAGGTGGCCAGTAATATATTCCAGACATAAGCCCATGAAAACCGTCTTTTGTTTTCGGTTTTCTTCAGATCTGTATTCAATTGATCGTGCGAAAACCGGCCGCATACATGTTGACTGGCATTGGAAATATAATCGAGTAGCTCCTTATCGGTCATAGCACTAAAATCCACCACTATTTTCTGACATGATCCGCAAAAGCGGCCCTGTTCCTTAGGCGTCATGTTATGCCAGCTTTCATGACAGGGTTCGGGTATATGAATTTGTATAGCTTCAGCCATAAACGCTATTTAATATTTAGATGCAGCGAAGATTTAAATTCCATAATAAATTCACCAGGTTCAGGATGCTATGGCAACCCGTTGAAAAGTTATTTCACCAACACTTTACCCTGAAAAACATTTTTTGTATCCGGCGACGAGATGCGAACCCAGTATATACCTGCACTCCAGTTTGCCTGTGTATACAGATCAATCTGTTGTTCTTTTGTTTGTATTAATAAAGGCTGTACCATCATAACCTGTCCGGCGGTATTCAGTAATTCAAGCTTATAACCACCGGTTTTCGGTAAAGCCAATTTTACCTGGATAGGGTTACCCCGCACTACCGGGTTGGGATATATTTTTACATCTTTTTGTAAGGCGGTCTTTAAAGCAGCGGGTATGTAGTTGTTGATGATAACGCTTTTTATGGTATCTTTCTTTACTCTTACACCATTGCAACCCTGCATTGACCTCTTACCCATTGTGTAACCTCTAATAACTACTTCCTGTAATTCATTTGCGGCTGGTTTCAGATATACCTGTATAGCCTGCCAGTTGGTTAAACGATCTATCGCCCTGGTTTGTGTTTCATACCCAATAGCGCTGATCTCTAGTACCAGGGAATTTTTCTTTTCAACTTTTAACCGGAAAATACCCGATGTATCGGCCATCGTTCCGCCAGAAGCACCTTTAATGCTTATACTGGCGCCAACAACCGGTTGGTTATTTTGTGCATCAACTATTGTTCCGCTCATTGTTACAGGAATTACCGTCTCAACAGGTGCCTCAGGCACAAAGGCTACCTGGCCCACCATGCGCTTTTCGAGCATATTGATTTTAACCGGCTTTTTAGGCTTTGGTTTAACCTGTGCATTTGCTTCGGTCATGAGCAACGTAGCCAATATGATATTCCACACGTAAGCCAGGGAAAATCGTTTCTTCTTATCGGTTACTTTCAAATCCTTATTCAATTGGTCGTTCGAAAACCGGCCACACACATGTTGACTGGTCTTTGAAAAATATTCCAGGATCTCTTTATCGGTCATTACGCTAAAATCAACTACTGTTTTCTGACATGATCCGCAAAAACGCCCCTGTGCCTGCTGCGTCATATTTTGCCAGTTCTCGTGACAGGGCTCCGGTATATGCAATTTTAAAGATGTAGGCATACAGATAGTATTTGCTATACTGGATGTAACCGCTCAAAAAATTACATACGCAGTCAATAAAATATTTCAGAACAGGGGATACTTTCAGCAGTGTCACCATTGCAACCAATACGACGGAAAATCGTCTTATTAATAAAATAACCCATACAGGACTACCGTTGATTTCGCCTAGTAATTAAATACATACGCTACTTTTTATATCTTTTGTTAATTTTAACCGTCGGTGGCATTTTTAAAGAACATACCAACAAATGAGTTGCCTGATAAGGAATTGGTCAACCTCTTTCGTACATCCGGGAATATGGATGTGCTGGCCGTTCTTTTTCAACGATATATGGACCTTTTATATGGGGTTTGCCTGAAGTACCTGAAGCAGCCTGAAACGGCCAAAGACGCTGTTATGCAGATATTTGAGGAGCTGGTAGCCAAATTACCCCGGCATGAGGTAGAAAACTTTAAAAGCTGGTTGTATACCCTGGCTAAAAACTACTGCCTGATGCAGCTTCGAACGCCTAAAAACCTAAAAACAACAGAATTTAATCCAGACAGTATGCAATTAGAAGAAGAAGTGCATCTGAATGGCATACAGCTGAAGGAAGAGAACCTGCAGAAGCTGGAGCGTTGTTTGGAAACCTTATCAACAGAACAGAAGAAAACAGTAGAACTTTTCTATCTGCAAAACAAATGTTATAAAGAAATTGCCGAAGCAACCGGCATTGATTGGAATAAAGTACGCAGCTTTATTCAGAACGGCAGGCGTAATTTAAAAATATGTATGGAGAAGGGAGAAGAGGTGGGAATGAGAAATTAAAAATGAAAAACAGAGAAATGAGGAATTAAAAAGGAAAGAATTACAGTGAACGATCATAAGGAACATATTACTCATTATTCGGCGGCAGATATTCAAAGATATGTGCAGGGGAAATTATCTGCCCGGGAAATGTACGCTATGGAAAAAGCGGCGCTGGATGACCCGTTCCTGGCCGATGCCATGGAAGGAATGCAACAGGCTTTAGCCGATCATGATGAAAACCTTGTTACCGGTCAATTAAATCAGTTACAACAACAATTTCAAACCCGTACAGCCGGTACCGGTAAAGTGGTGGCGTTTAAGCCGTTCCGGTATTGGCAGGCAGTAGCCGCCGCCGTGGTGGTGATCATTTCCGGCGTTTGGATTTATAGCCTTGTTACTAACCCAGACGGAAGCAATACGGAGGTGGTTGTAGCACAAAGAAAGCAACCCACACCGGCACCAGTAGTAGCTGATACCCAGGAAATGCCGGTTAGCACCGATTCAATAACGATGCAGGGCAATACAGCTAATGCAACAACCAGATCAACCGATACTTATTACAAAAATAAAAAAGAAGTAACTGCCAGCACCCCCGTGCCAGCGGCGCCACCTGCACCGGAAACACCTTCATTGGCCCGTCAAAAAACAGATTCACTTAAACCTAACATGGACGATAATAGGGGTGACATTGCTTCCAATAAAAAGGTAACTGCTAAAGACGTAGCTGCCGAAAAACAGGAAGCTGCTCCTACGCCCGCCGCTGCTGTTCCTGAATCGTTGATGAAAGCCAGGAGAACTGAAGATGCAAAGGCACAGGAAAGAAGCAGGGAAACGGAGCTGATAACGATCGCAAAAAGTGATAGTCCTAAAAAATCGTCCGGCTATAATAATAACTTTAGCAATAACCTGTCGGGGGTTATCAAAGGTCAGGTAACCGATCTCAATAATAACCCCGTAGCCAATGCATATGTACAAATACCCAAAAACAACAATAACATTATTACCGATAAAACCGGGTTCTTTAAAATTCCCGTATCAGATTCTGTAGTGGATGTGGCGGTAAACGTTACAGGGTATGGTACGCAAAACTTCAGGCTACAAAATAATGCAGCCATGAATCAGTTACAATTGCAACCGGCCAATGCCGCCCTGAATAAGCCCGTTGTAAATGAGGTAAAAGGGAAAAAAGTGGCGCTCAACCGCAGTAATTATCCCAGCACCATGGTACATGATGCAGAACCGGTAAATGGCTGGGCTGCGTTTGATCAATATCTTGAGAAGAACAAAAAGACCATATCTGCTGGTATAATAAGCGCCGGCCATGTAGTAGTATCCTTTCAGGTAAATAAAAAAGGTACATTGTCCGATTTCAAAATAGAACAATCGCTCTCAAAAACATATGATGACGAAGCCATCAGGCTTATTACAGAAGGTCCCGCCTGGAAATTGCTAAAAGGACGCAAAGCCCGGATAACGGTTATGGTACGATTTTAATTAATACTCCGTTCATCCAACATTCCCATAGCACTTACCTTTAATGTCTTACTTTCGCGAAAATTTGTTCGTCATGAGAAATACATTTTTGTTTGCATGCTTGCTTGCATTTGCTATTACCGCTGAAGCGCAATTAAAAACACCTGCGCCATCCAGTACACAAAACATTAAACAGGATTTCGGCCTGGGTTCTATTGAATTGTCGTATTCCCGCCCAAATATTAAAGGCCGCAAAGTATTCGGAGACCTGGTTCCTTTTGGTAAAGTATGGCGTACCGGGGCTAACCAGGCTACCACGCTGACCTTTGCTGATGAGGTAATTATAGGCGGTACAAAAATACCTGCCGGTAAATATGGTTTATTAACCATGCCCGATAAGGCAGCCTGGACGATCATCATTACCAAACAACTGGATGTAACTTCACCCGCTGCCTACAAACAGGAAAGCGATGTGGTGCGTGTACAGGCAAAACCACAAGCGTTGAAAAGCAAGGTAGAAACCTTTACTATGCAATTCGCCAATGTGAACTCAACCAGCATTGAATTGCAAATAATGTGGGATCAAACCGTTGTAGCACTTCCTATCACTACTGAAATTGAAGGCAAAGTAATGGCCCAGATTGATGAGCTAATGAAAAAGGAAGACAAAAAGGACCATCCTTATTTCAACGCCGCCATGTATTATATGAATAATGGTAAAGACCTGAACCAGGCATTGGATTGGTTTAATAAAGCAGCAGAACAAAATCCTAAAGCATTTTGGGTATTACACCAGCGTGCCAATTGCCTGGCTAAACTGGGCAAAAAGCAAGACGCTATTGAATCCGCTAATAAATCTATCGAGCTGGCCAAAGAAGCCAAGAACGATGATTATGTAGCCCTGAATCAAAAGCTGCTGACTACGTTGAAATAGTAAGTATTATAACGAAATTTATAGAAGCGAGGCAGATGGTCTCGCTTTTTTTGTGTTAGTTCTCAATGGCAGGTTGTGGTTTAACCTTGTCGCTTTTTCCGATAAATATCATTTGAATCAACCCCGCGAAGAATACTACGCCAACAGCCCCTACTACATTCAACCACAGAAAGGAAAGGAAATCGAGACTATAAACAATAATAACAAGCGCTTCCGACAGAATTGCGGCAATGAAAACAGCATGTCCACCAATTCTTTTAATATACAAGGCAATCATGAAAATGCCCAATATGGTTCCATAGAACCAGGATCCCAGGATATTGACTGCCTCAATTAAACTATTACCGAGGTTATAACTAAACTGGGCTACTATAATACAAAATACGCCCCACACCAGCGTATATAACTGTGACCAACGATATTCCTTTAATGGGGTAGTTTCAGATCTTGACAGGCGTCTATGAAAATCTATCATCGTACACGAAGCCAATGAGTTTAATGCCGCTGCAATGCTGCTCCAGGAGGCCAGGAAAATAACAGCAATGATCAACCCCACCAGCCCATTTGGTAAAAAGTCACCAACAAACCGCAGAAAAATATAATTGGTATCATTCCCGTCACTGCCGGGAATCGTTTTTTTAACGATGTTCTTGATAGAATCCCGTACCTGTCCGGCCTGTTGCTGTTGCTGTTGCAATTGATCACGCAACTGGTTAATGACAGGCTGATCATGTTGTTGTAGCGCCTGACCAAGTGCTGTTACGGTATTTCTTTTTTCGTCCTGTACCTGTTGATATTGTTTTGCTGCTGCTGCATATTCGCCAGCATGAACGCTTTGCTGCAGGGTCTTTTCCTGTGCCAGGTTAAAATAAGCAGGTGCTTTATTAAACTGGTAAAATGCAAAAAGAAAAACACCGATCAATAATATGAAAAACTGCAAAGGAACTTTTACCAGTCCATTTACCAATAACCCGATCTTACTTTGTTGTTCGGTACGGGCCGTTAAGTAACGGCCAACCTGGCTTTGATCGGCCCCAAAATAGCTTAGTGATAAAAAGAAACCTCCGATCACGCCGCTCCAGATATTATACCGGTCTTTCCAGTCGAACCCATGTTCAGTAACGCCCGATGTAATTACATTCAGCTTACCCGACTTACCGCCAATGTGCAACGCTTCCGTTAAACCAATTCCAGCCGGAAGCATTTTTATGGCCCACCAGGCGGCCATAAACATAGCCGCATAAATAATAATGACCTGTAATTGCTGGGTATAGGCTACCGCTTTGGCGCCACCGCTCACTGTGTAAATGATCAGCAAACCACCCATGAATATATTGGTGTAGGTAATATCCCACCCTAACATGCTATGTAAAATAATAGAGGGCGCAAGTATGCTTATTCCCGTCGATATCCCACGCGACACCAGAAACAGGAGTGAAGTGAACAACCGTGTTTTTACATCAAACCGTTGTTCAAGGTATTCGTACGCCGTAAAGAGCTTTAACCGGTGAAAAAGTGGAACAACTGTAATACACACTACCACCATGGCAAATGGTAATCCGAAATAGTATTGCACAAATCGCATCCCGTCGCTATAAGCCTGCCCCGGCGCCGTTAAAAATGTAATGGCGCTGGCCTGTGTACCCATAATACTTAGCAGTACCAGCCACCAGGGCATTTGCCGGTCGCTTAAAAAAAATCCTTCCAGGTTTTTGGAAGTACGGCTGCGATACACCCCATACACAACAATGAGTAATAAGGTGAACACCAATACGATCCAGTCTAACCAGGAAAAATTCATGCGTAGTATTTAGTAAAAAGATAAAATAGAACCGCCAGCAATATCTGAAAGCCCATCACCAGCCAGTACCAATGCCGCCATTTCTTAAAGACAGGAATTTGTTCGTTCTCTACCGGTGACATGCGAATGTATTTGAGGTGTTATTTCTTTTTGTTCGAAAAGATCATGACCGCCATAAATGTCAGTAATAATCCCAATGCCATTCCCAGCGTTATCTTTTTGATCAGCTTACCTAAAATGAGACCAACAACAATAGCTATTATGAAGAACCACTCACGTTTCGATAAAGGGGCCATCTAAAATCCTTTCTTTTTATTTAATGCAATTATATTAGCCAGCAACCGGTACGCACCTGGTACGCCTGCAGGTAATTCGCGAAAGAATACCAGACCGGTATATACAAATTTTCCTTTACCATAATTAGCAATGATCAGGCTTCCTTTCTGTTCTTTTTCATTCGGATCGGCCATTGATAACGGAGCCTCATAAGTGGAATCTAACTGATCGGCAAAATAAATACCACGTTCCTGCACCCAGTTGTTAAAATCTTTTGCGGTGATCTTATTGGGATAGTTTAATACAGGATGATTGGGCAACAGGAAATTTACAGCAGCTGTTTCATCTGTAACGCGATTGCGCGAAATAGCAAACGGATAAGGTCCTATTTTGGCAGTTACCGAACTAATAAAATTACTGGTATTGTATTGAACGATCAGGTTACCGCCGTTCTTTACATAGTCCATCAACACATCGTGTTTCCCTTCCAGGTAATCATGTACATTGTACGCCCGCACACCGGTGATCACTGCATCAAACTGTTTTAACATAAAAGGGGTAAGATCCTTCTCCTTTAATATGGTTACCTCATAACCCATTTGCTGTAAGGCAATGGTAACCTTATCTCCTGCGCCTTCAATATAACCGATCTTTTTACCAACGGTCTTAATATCTATATTCAACACCTTGATGGCATCCTGGTAAAAATAATGGATGTGCGGGATATGATCGTATCGGATGTTGTTCAAATTCAAAAAAGCCGGTTGTTCTTCCGAACCATTCTTCAGTTCAACAAAGGCCTGCACAAAATCCTGCTCTTTTTCTTTTAGCATGGCATTGTCGATCGCAAATATATATTGCCGTTGCATGCCGGGCTGTACTGTGAAGTTGCTATCGGTCTTTGTACTGTTATCGTATGTAAGCCGCTTTGATATTTTGGCTTTATAACCGGTAAATCGCTTATTGGCCGTTACCGTAATGGCTACTTCAGCGCTTTGCTTTTCATTTTTACGAAAGATGATGACACTCGGCTCGGTAGTAACCGTAGAAGAAGGCACTACTACCAGTGGCTGATACAATTCACCTTTCACCGGATCGGTATGTTTGTATTGTACCGGTTTTATAAAAGTGAACGGTTGCCCGGCAATCACCAGGTGGAACCAGGCCTGATAAGCCGGTTCATTCTGCGGCTTACCAATCAATAACTGATCGTTAACGTTAAAGGAACCATCGCTCATCTTTTGTTCAAGCCAGTAAGGTTGTGATATTGGTTTGGTAGTAAATACGTACAATGTTTTCTGCAGGGTTACATTCCGGTTCTTTTCCAGATTCATAGACATCGTCGTGTCCAGCACATCGAGATTGATCTTGTTCAATTGTATGGGTACGCCCAGCCGGTTATTGATGGCGATATTAACTTTTATGGAATCTCCCTCTACGGCCTGTTCATTGCCAGTTGTGGCTTCGAGCCACAATCCGCTGCATTGTTCAATCAGCCGTTGCACTTCCTCCTGCTTTTGTTTCTTCCAGTTACTATCTTTTAATCCCTGCATGGTTTTATACAAATTCACGAGGGCCGGTATAGAGTTTTCGGGATTACCCAGGGAATAGTGCTGAAGGATATCATCTATCATGGCATCTATGGCGCTACCACCTTCCATTTTTGACCAACCGATGTTTACGCCGTCCATCAAATCGCTTTGTGGGGCATCGCCTTCGGTAAATGAAAAATATTCCAGCTGTGCGCCTCTGCTGGCCGGCACGCCAAAACCCTGGCTTTTGTGCTGACTACGGCTTTCTGCAGCTATTTCACCATAGCTTTTACCCACCAGTGCATTGTAACCGCCAACATCTATTTTCAATTGATCGCTGCTGGTTGTATTTGTGCTGCCGAAATTGAATGTATTCCACAGTATACGCTTTACCTTCCAGGGTTGTACGCCGTATTTGAATTGTTCGGGAAAGCGATTGGGATCGGCAGCCGCACGAAACGCTTCGTGGGCAACCACCGCGGAGGCGGAATGATGCCCATGACCGGCCCGGCTATCTTCAGGAAAACGGGTAATGATTATATCGGGTTGAAATTTGCGTATGATCCAAACCGCATCACTGAGCACTTTCTCTTTGCCCCACTTTTCCATGGCCTCATCGGTGCTTTTGCTGAACCCAAAATCAAATGCGCGGCTGAAAAACTGCTCGGCGCCGTCGGTACGGCGGGCAGCCAGCAATTCCTGGGTGCGAATTAAACCCAGGTCAATACCCTGCTCGTCGCCAATGAGGTTTTGACCGCCATCACCCCGGGTCAATGATAAATAACCGGTGCGGTATAATCGTTCCCGGGCCAGCCAGGCGAGTAAACGGGTATTTTCATCATCAGGATGTGCGGCTATATATAATACTGATCCTAATACTTTAAGCTTTTTTAATTGCAGGTAAATGTCGGCCGACGTATATGCAGCGGGTGTTTGTCCTGATACAGGCAGTACAAACAGCAAAGCAATCAATACCAGTAATCGCCCTGGGTAAAATTCATTCATTCGTTTAGATTTGATCTGAAACCGGGGGCAAAATAACGCATTGCGGAGGAGTGTGCCAATCCGCTGGTAAATTTTAACACCTTTAACTATATTAAATATTGAATAATCAATTTCCAATATTGAAGGGAGAACCATTGGAATTGCTTTCACTTCATCATTCAACATTTAAAATTCAATATTTAATATTTCCTATTGCCCTACCATAAACACCGCATTACTGAACAACAGTTTGCCATTCTCCCAAAAGCTTCTGAACAGGGGGTCGTCGGCCAGGTAAATAACATTCCCCCGCCCTACGTCCTGTACACCGAACAGCAACCCATCTTTCAATTTATCTTTCAGTTTTGACCCTACAAAACCGGCTACCTGGTTGTCTTTTTTGATCACACCCACATTCCAGCCCAAATCCTTAAAAAACTCGTAAATGGTATTGTCCTGCTTCAGGGTATAATAAGCGTCATCATAGCCAAATGCGAGGGGGTGCGAATTATCCAGCTCAACTTTATATATAGAGCCTGGGGTAAATCCGGGAATAAAATCCCGTTCCCGGTTCTCATACCGGCGCAAACGGGTATAATCTTCTTTCTTGTCGTCTTTATCGTCCTTATCGCTTT
>DASUVL010000250.1:0-4051 GCA_036379015.1 Niastella sp. | reverse complement strand
GCCGTTGTTCCTATTTTACCGGAGCTCACGCATAAGCTGCACTTTAGCTGCCTTTCATTATCACATCATCAAATTATCGAATTATCAAATTCTGCATTTCATCGTATTCATACATATGCACCCCGGCAATTTCTTTGTTGGCGGCAGCTACCATAGCTTTGGCAACATCGGCGGCAGCAATAGGCCTGTATTTGCGCCAGCCGCCCAGGAGCAGAAAGGAAATGCCTTTCATAAAGCCTTGCCCAATATTTTCACCGAAACGAAATTCTTCCCTTTTGCCTAATAAAATGGAAGGCCGAAAAATATGGATGCTTTCGAACGGAAGGGCGGTAACGTCTTCCTCGATACAACCCTTTAACTGGAGGTAAAAGTTGGCGGCAATGGGATTGGCGCCAATGGCCGAAACCATCAGGAACTGGTTAAAACCGTGCTGAACGCCCAGGCGGGCAGTAATGATGGGAATATCATAATCAACCTTGCGGTATTCGGTCTTATTGCCTTTTACTTTTTTACGGGTGGTGCCGATGCAGCAAAAGATCACATCCCCGATATCTATCTTGGCTGCAATGTCTTTTTCATCGTTAAAATTAACCACCTGAACGTCGGCCTTGGGATGATTAAGATTTAGGGGTCTGCGTACCAATATTCTTACCTTGCTAAAAAATTCGTTGTGTAACAGTTCCTGTACCAGGTGCTGACCAATTAATCCGGTCGCGCCCAGTACAACGGCGGTTTTTCGATGCATAATTTGTTATTTTGCCCTGCTGATGACGCAAATTCAACAAAATATTCCGCTTAGGCAATACAACACACTGGGTATTGACACAATAGCCAGGTACTTTGCCTCCTTTACTTCGGTTGATGAACTGGGTGAATTAATCGAAAATAATCCCATAACGGGAATAACACCCCTTATTTTAGGAGGTGGCAGTAATATTCTTTTTAAAAATAATGTAAATGGGTTGGTACTTAAAAATGATATTCCAGGTTTGGATATCGTAAAAGAAGATGCTAATCATATTTATGTAAAAACCGGCGCAGGTGAGAACTGGCATGGCTTTGTGCAACATTGCCTGCAGCGAAACTGGGCCGGGGTAGAAAATTTGTCGCTGATACCAGGTTGTGTAGGCGCCAGTCCCATGCAAAATATAGGTGCGTATGGAGTAGAGATCAGAGAGGTTTTTGAGGAATTGGAGGCCTGGCATTTACATGACAAAAAAATACATGTTTTCAGTGCCAATGATTGTGCATTTGGTTACCGCGAAAGTGTTTTCAAAGGAAAATACCGAAATCAGTATATTATTTTAAATGTTACCTACCGGTTGAATAAAAAACCGCGTTTCAATACCAGCTATGGCGCTATTGAACAGGAACTGGAGCGCATGGGGGTGCAGCAGGTAAGCATACAGGCTATATCGCAGGCGGTGATCAATATCCGTACCTCCAAATTGCCCGATCCAGCAAAAATTGGCAACGCCGGCAGCTTTTTCAAGAATCCTTCTGTTGCGGCAACTGTTTATGAACAATTAGAAAGACAATTCCCCGGTATTGTAGGGTATCAAAATACCGATGGCACCATTAAGTTGGCCGCCGGCTGGTTGATTGAACAAAGCGGTTGGAAAGGGTATCGTAGGGGCGATGCGGGGGTGCATGAAAAGCAGGCCCTCGTGCTGGTTAATTATGGCAATGCTTCGGGTAAGGACATTTATGACCTGAGCGAAGACGTAATGAAAAGCGTACAGGCCAAATTTGGCGTTCACCTGGAGCGGGAAGTGAATGTGGTGTAGGCGATAAATAAAATAATTAATAACTATATTATCTATTCGAATAATTTATATATTTGAAATGGATACACTATTCTTTGTAAGCCACTCTGGTATAGCAGCATCACATCCGTAACATACTTCCGTTTACAACCAACCATATAGTTATTACACCCGGTTAATCTAAAGTGCCCAGGGTTTTTATCATTTATACCATTGTAAATTTCATTGTTTGCGTAAGCCCGCAGCACGAATAGAAGATAAGCATACCTGTCCGGCAGCCACGCCGGTACCGCATGTAGGCGGACCTATCATCGGCCCATGTTGTACTTCAGTATTGATAGAAGAAATGCCCGCAGCCAGGGTAGGCGATTTCTGTGATTGTAACGGTGTGCCGGATGCCATTCTCACCGGTTCGTCTGGTGTATTTATTGGCGGCAAACCTGCAGCGCGTATAGGCGATAAAACGGTTCACGGAGGCGTGATTAAAACAGGTTGTGCATCGGTTTTGATAGGGGAGATAGGAGGGTATACAGGCGAGGATGGCACACTCGCAGGTTTCATCATTCCTTCGGAGGAGGAAAAGGTAAGGATCATTAATGAAACCATTCAGGCTTGTATCATGTTACTGACGAATAAGCTGAATTTGTTGAAAAAGGATGACCCAAAGACGTTGGAGGAATTTGTGGAGTGGTTTGGGGTTAGGGATGAAGGGGCAAGGGAGATTATTATAAATCGAATAGACAGGGAATTAGATTTTTTTGAGTACATAACAGATCATGATTTTGACATGATTCAGGATGATGAAATTCGTGTAAAGTCTTATGCCGAGGTATATCCGTATGATGAATTGCATACTATTTTTTGGGGCGATAAATTCTGGAGCGCAGGGGGTAAAGATGATGATTCCAAAGAGAACGTTTTAATTCATGAAGTATCACATTTTGAATATATAGGGAATACATTTGATTTTGATTATGGTATTGAACAATGTCAGAAAATGGCTAAAAATAATCCGGGCAAAGCTTTGTTTAATGCAGATACGTTCGCTTTTTTTATTGAAGCGTAAATTGTTTTATTATTTAACTTAGGTAATATGTCAGTTCAAATGCAAAACAAAACATTAGATATCCATTTATCATTAGAACAAAGCGGCGACGACATCATTGCGCATGTATCGTTTCGTAATAATGGCGCTGATAAAATATACCTGGATGCCTGGACGATCTGCACAAGGGATGTATTTACAAGGGAGGCTTTCAGTATTTGTGATATGAACAATGACAATAAAGATAACAGGGTACTATATATTGGAATGATGGTTAAGAGAGTTGTTGTGCCAGAGGATTTTGTGATACTGAATCCCCGGGAAGAAATAAAAACAAGAATTACCGTAAATAAGGGATACAAACTTACTAAGGGCAAAAAGTATACGATTCAATATTGTGCGCATAATCCTTCTTGCCCGGGCAAGCAAGATTTGATGGAGCTGTGGTCGAATAAGGTTGAAATAGATTATGTATGAATTTGCCATAAAAAAAGAGTCCCGCTTAAGCGGGACTCCTTAAAAACTTAACCTGCAAACTTAATTAGCCCGAAGCTAAACAGCGGCATCGCAGGGATACAAAACAAAGTTAAACAAATACTATTAATTATGCTATAGAGTTAATCTTCTAAAAAAAAGCCCCGGTCACCCGGGCCTTTTTTTTAGAAATGCTTCGACTTCGCTCCATGTTTACTGTATAAACCTGCTAACAACCGGCGAATAGCCCCTTTGTCCGTTACGGCCAATGGCTACAGTGCGGAACCAGTATTGTTGGCCGGAACTCAATCCATCGAAGGTATGGCTAGACTGCGAACTACCTTCGCCAATCCATTCGGTGTCTTTACCAGGCGCCTCCTTAGCGTACTGATGTACGTAGGCTTTTGCACCCGTTACGTTTTTGGCGCGGGTTGTAGCCTCTCCGGATGAGCCCAGCTCCACTTCCAGTATTTCGATAGAAGGGGACATGTAACTGCTGCGGCTTTCGTTAACATCGAATCCGCTGCTAAGGAGCAGTGCTATATCCCCCTTGGAAGTTACCGTTACTTACTCGGCCACTTCCTCCAGATAATTAAGCATGCTGGCCTTCTTAGCATTTTTTATAGCCACCATTTCCTTGTCGCGTCCCTTGGCGTTCGCACGTGCTGTCTGAAATTCAGGCCGCAGTTTTTTTAGCTCCCCCAGGGCTGCGGGTGGATTGGGAAAACCTGGATTGTTTTCCATTTTTTCTTCAACGCGTTCGCTT
>DASUVL010000249.1:0-4895 GCA_036379015.1 Niastella sp. | reverse complement strand
ACGGTTACATCGGTGGTTTGTATCAACGGCACATCGCCCCAATAATTGGTGAGGTACAAATGGCAAAAGGCGCGAAATATCTTTGCTTCCGCTATGTACACGGCTTTGGCGCTGTCGCTTACCGGACTGCCGGGCATCTTTTCAATAATGCCATTCGCCTGGTAAATCACCGCGTAAAACAATTTCCAGGTAGCCAACACATCGGGGTTGGTTGCTAACCAGCCATTGTTGGTGAATTCGTCGTACTGGGTGCTACCATATACAAACTCATCGGCCGACAGGCCCATTAAAAAATCGCCCTGGTAGCTGATAAAACTTGGTTTTTGTAAAGCGAACGTATACATACCGTTCACGGCAGCCAGTGCATTGGTGGTGCTGGAGAAAACGGTTTCCGCGGTTAGCTTGTCCTTGGGCAAGTCTATCTCCAGGTATTTCTTGCACGATGAAAACACGGTGATCATACAGCCAATCAGGGCGACAATCAAAAAACGTTTATAGTAAGTTGTTATAGGCATATGCTGTTGGTTAAAAAGTTAACTGAATACCGCCGGTCAGCGTTTTTAAAACAGGGGTTGCGTTCTGCGTTTCCGGATCAAGTCCTTCATATTTTGTCCAGGTCACCAGGTTCTGCCCCTGAATATAAACGCGCAGGTTCTGGGCATGTAACTTTTCGGTTAGCTTTTTAGGTAGTGAATAAGCGAAAGACAGGTTCTTTAATCGTATGTACGAGGCATCAGACACCGCGGCATCGGAATAATAGAACCGGTTCGGAAATGCATACCCGGCGCCGGCGCTGTTCGACACCGTGGTGCTTAATGCCGGTTGCATGGCATCGGTATGGGTAGGCTCCCAATAATCTTTTATATAAAAATCAGGCACATTCACTTTATAGCCCGGGCCGAAGTAAAACGCGCGGTACGCGTTGTACCCGTTCTGCCGGGTGAATTGCAGGAATACATCCAGCGTAAAACCTTTCCAGGTAATGGTATTACCCAATCCGCCATAGAACTCCGGACTTAATGAACCAATATTGATATAGTCGAAGGCAGACGTTATGCTGTTATCCTTGTTCTGGTCTTCAAATTGCGGAACGCCGTTCGCATGGTCGATGCCCAGGTAATGATAGCCGCGGGCCAGCTTCAACGGTTGCCCCACCACAAATGTTTGCGCATAAGCGGAAGAAGCCAGGTTGGGAAAATCAAGCAGCTTGCTATCAGGCAATGTAATATTGAACGTGGTTTGCCAGCGGAAATCCTTCTTGCTGATGTTCACGGTATTCAACTCAAACTCCCAGCTGGTCATCTGGATCAGGGCCGGCAGGTTGGCCTGGTAATAATCAAAACCGGTTTGCGAAGGCAGCGGCGATTGCACCAGCTGGTTGTCGCTCCGGTTACGATACCAGGATGCTGAGAATAAAAAGCGGTCTTTTAAAAAGCCGAGGTCCATGGCTACTTCCAGTTTGCGGTTGGCTTCCCACCCAAAAACCGGGTTGCCTATTTGGTTGGCATACAAACCCAGGTTGCCATTATAAGCGAGGCTTGGACTGGTATACAATTCCAGGTAGCGGTAATCCTGTATTTGATCACTGCCGGTAATGCCATAACTGGCGCGGAACTTACCATAACTTAACACGGGTATATAATTTCTAATAATGTTCTCTTCAGACCAGATCCAGGCGCCGCTGACCGACCAGAAATTACCGAACTTTTTACCGGGGCCAAAGCGGCTTGATCCATCGCGGCGGAAGGTTCCGTTCACGATGTATTTATCGAGCCAGCGCATGGTCAATCGGCCAAAACCAGAGATGTACTTGTATTGGGTGCTGGTATTTGATCTGTCATAGATACTGCCTGCCGCCGAAATGGTTTCAATAAGATCGTCGGTGGCAAAGTTGATGCCGGTGACCGTATTGCCTTTCATATTGCTGCTCTGGGCCGTACCACCTACCAGGGCCGTAATGGTAGCGAGACCGATCCTTTTGTTATAATCCAGCTGCGGTTCTACAATATACGTTTGCACGCTGCTGTTACCAAAGCTGGCGTAGTTCTTATAAGGCGCCACTATCGATGGCACGGTATTAAAGGCGGAGGTAGGCATGGTCACCTGCTGGGTCATGAACATCTTGGTAAAACCCACGTTCACTTTCGCATTCAATCCGGGTGTGATGGCATACTTCAGGGCTGTATTGGCCAGAAAATTATCCGTCCAGGTTCTGCCTACTTTATTCAGGTAACTCCAGGGATTGGCGGTATTGGCCTGCGCGTCGCGCGGGATCCAATACAAAGAAACACCGGTACTGTCATACCGTGGAAAATTGGGTGAAGCATAAATGGCGAGGAACGGATCGGCGCCCAGCGTTTTAATATTATCGTTAGAATACGTGACCGACGTATTAATGTTCAGTTTTTTATTGGCGGAATAATGATCGATGTTCAAATGACCCGATACGCGTTTATCGTAATTATTGCCATAGATCACCGATCCTTCGTTGTGGTAACCCAGACTTAATAAATAGCGGGTGTTCTCATTACCACCCGAAACGGCGGATTGCACGTTGGTAAACGGCGCGGTATTACCCAGGATCATTTTCGGGAAATTGGTATAGCCATTTCCCCACGACAACAGGTCCTGCGCATTGGTAGGGCTGGGCGTAATATTGTCGGCAATAAAGGCCTTGCGGCGGATATCGAGGTATTGCTCGGTATTTAAAAATTCAGGAACGCGTGTGGATACGCTGGAACCGGAATACGCATTCACATCGAATTTTGTTTTACCGGCTTTCCCTTTTTTGGTAGAGATGAGCACTACCCCATTGGCGCCGCGCGATCCATAGATAGCGGTAGCATCGGCATCTTTCAACACAGAGATGCTTTCTATATCCTGGGGATTGATGCTGTTAAACGGACTCACATTGCCGCTGGCCGTGGTGGTATTGCTGAGCGACACGGCAGGGAACGGAACGCCGTCGATAATATACAGGGGATCGGCGCGGCTCGACAGGCTGTAGTTACCACGGATCTGCATGGTAATGCCCGAACCGGGAATGCCGTTGGCATTGGTGACCAGCACGCCCGTCATGCGGCCCTGCAGAGCGGCAATGGGATTGGTGACCGGTTGCTTTTCGATGTCCTGGCTTTTTACAGCGGCCTGGCTACCGGTGCTGAAGCGTTTGGTAGAAGTGCCGTAAGCGATCACCTGCACTTCATCGAGGTGGCTCAGCACTTGTTTCAAAGCGGCGGTTACGTTGGCGGAGTTGCCGTTCACTTCAACGGTGGCGGTGAAATCATCGAAGCCCACATAGGAAATGTCGAGCCGGTATTTGCCTTTAGGCATGTTGCTTAATACAAACTCGCCGCGGGCATTGGAATGCACCGACTTGTTTAAAGCAATAATGCTGATGGTAGCACCTTGCAAAGGCGAATTGCTTTCGCTCAGTACCACGCCGCGCACTTCGCCGGTATCGGAAGGCGCCTCCATACCTGCCGAAACGGGAGGAGGCGCAAGGGGCTTCCGACGAATGATGACAATTTTATTATCGATAAAGAATTCAAGCAATTGTTTTTTCAGGCACTGATGCAAGGCATCGGTGAGCGGTGCATTGGTGAGGTCGAGATTCACTTTAGGGGCATTCTGCACCATTTGTTTGGTGTAGAGGAAGGTGTACCCTGTTTGCCGCTGAATTTCGCGGAAAGTTTCCTGCAGGGTCGCATTTTTCAGGTGCAGGGTCACCTGTTGGGCAACGCCTTTAGCCGAAACGCACATAGTACTGGTGAGCAAAATCGCAATGGTCAACTTCATGAAAAGCAGGAATTGAAGGCCCTTTCGCTTGCTGAATAATTGCAAGCGATGAAGACCAGCCATTTCAAATAAATGCATAGCTTTGGTTGGTTTTGGTTTTAAACAGATTAATATGCCAGACTGTATATTGAGATGAGAAACTGAAACTACTTTCAACCGTTCCGCCTGCAATGCGGGACGGTTTTTTCGTTTTAGTCACTCCTAATAACAAACTATGTAAGACCTGTCAGGTGTGCTTCAGCAGCTTTGCAAGACCTGTCAGGTTTCGTATGCGTCGCAGGCGTAACCTGACAGGTCGGTCACTTCACCATCACCCTCCTACCCTTCACCTCAAACCTCACCGTCCCCGTCCGTTCCAACATATTCAACACCGCCGAGATATTAGAGAACCGGGTAATGGTGCCTATATATTCTTCTGTAGAAACGTTCGGTGCATAGCTCACTTCAATATCATACCATCTTTCCAGTTGCCGCATCACCGATTGAATGGTATTGCCGGAGAACATAAATTGACCGTTCTTCCAGGCCACGGCAGCATCTACGTCTGCGTCTTTCACCATTTTAATAGTACCCTTTTCACTCACCTGCGCCTGCTGCCCTGGTGTTACAATTGCCGATGTATTTTCGCTTACAGCTTGTAGCTTACGGCTTACAGCTGTTTCCACCTTCACCTTCCCTTCCACCACTGTAGTCTTCACCCCTTCCTCATTGCTATACGCATTCACATTAAACATCGTCCCCAGATCCCGCACTTCTACCCCATTGGCCACCACCGTAAAAGGCATTTTCGCATTATGTACTACATCTAAAAACACTTCCCCGGTTATCTCCACTTTGCGTTCGGTACCATTAAATGCCACCGGAAAACGGACCGATGATTCTGCGTTCAACCACACCTTACTGCCATCGGGTAGCATGAGTTGGTATTGGTTGCCGCGGGCGGTGGTGATGGTATTATATGGTGAATGGTCAATGGTGAATGGTGAATTGGAATCATTATATACGACCATCCCGTTTTTCTTCGTAATGGTTGTTCGCTCCTGCCTCGCAATATCCCCATTACCGGCACTATCCAGGTTGATGTGACTGCCATCAGC
>DASUVL010000248.1:0-9705 GCA_036379015.1 Niastella sp. | reverse complement strand
CCGGTTACCCGAATAAAGCCAACATCGAGATACAGGGCCGATAGCTTCAGGTTCACGACCTCGCTTACCCGCAGTCCGGAACTATACATGGTTTCCAGAATGGCTTTATTGCGACCGCCTTCCGGTTTGCTCAGGTCAATTTGGGCAATGATGGTTTCTATTTCTTCAAAGGTGAGCACATCGGGTAAGGCACGTTTTAATTTGGGCGCTTCCAGCAGGGTAGTGGGGTCTTTGGTGACAATGTTTTCAATAAGACAATATTTATAGAACGAGCGGATTCCCGAAATGATGCGGGCTTGTGATGTAGGCGTCATGCCCAGTTCGCCTACCCAGCGTATAAACTGTTGCAGGTCGGGCAGGGTTACATTGGCCGGGCTTTGCACATTGTTCTTCTCCTGAAAAAACTGGGTTAGCTTTTCAATATCGCGCAGATAAGCTTCTACCGAATTATCAGAAAGCGATCTCTCCAATTGTAAGAATGCCTTAAAGCCTTTTTTATACGGGTCCCACATAGTATATTGTTGAAACTGTATTTCGTTATGTAAACAACGCAGCCAGCCGATATAAAATTTACTATCTTCGTTATTCAAAAATAACGCATCCATATCATTGGCCACTTTTAAAATCAACTGTCGACATGCTGCTTAGTCTTCGCAAGATGAAAAATAAGATGATCGCCAACCGTTCTGCTTTCAGAAGGTTTTTAACCAAACTGGAAAAAGATCCGCCTCGCGGGCTCGATACCCTGGCGGTACAAACGGATAAACTGGTATGGGGCGAAACAGATTGCCTGGCTTGCGCCAATTGCTGCAAAACCATGACGCCCACTTTCACCAATACAGATATTAAACGGATATCTGCCCATCTTGATATGACTGAGGAGGCTTTTAAGAAGAAGTGGCTGAAGAAAGACCGATCAGGCGATTGGGTGAATACCCGCCAGCCGTGTCAGTTCCTGAACCTCAAGGATAATAAATGCTCTATTTACGAAGTGCGGCCAAAAGACTGTTCCGGCTTCCCCCATCATACCCGCCGTCACATGACCGATTACATACATGTGTTTAAACAGAACATTGAGTATTGTCCGGCTACGTTCAGATTGGTGGAAAGAATGATGGAGAAGGCGAACACTCACAAATAGACGTCTTCAATAAAAAAGAAATCGGGTGGTTGATTGGCGAGCAGGGTGATCGATAAAATATTATACTGCACCTGCCGCCATTGGGGATTTTGATACATAAATGCTTTGGCGCTCCGGAGCATATTGTTGATTTTCTTTTTTGATACACTTTCTTCCGGATGGCCAAACAGCAGGTTGGTCCTGGTCTTTACTTCTATAATATGCAGCACATTATCCCGGGATGCAATTACATCAATTTCAAACCGTGCATGTCGCCAGTTGCGATGTAGGATGGTGAATTGTAGCTGCTGCAGATACTCAACAGCCATGTCTTCTCCTTTTTTGCCTGTATCGTGATGCTGATAGCTCATAGCTCATAGCATTTTTGTATCATTGCAAATTACTGAAGTTATATGGCGAACAATACTAAAATATACAAGCTACAGGGCAAGGTTCAACATTATACCTGGGGCGGAATGGATTTTATCCCGGCCTTGTTGCATTTGCCCAATTCCGATAAAAAGCCTTTTGCCGAATACTGGATGGGGGCGCATGATAATGTACCGGCTGAAGTGGTGCTGCCTGACGGTAGCCTGCAACCGCTGAATGCTTTTATTAAACAGGACGCGGCCGCTGCCCTGGGGGCTGCTGTTAACCAGCGGTTCGGACGGTTACCTTACCTGTTTAAAGTGCTGGATGTAAACGATATGTTGTCAATACAGGTGCATCCTTCCAAAAAGGCGGCTGAATCGGCCTTTGCCGCAGAGAACATGAAAGGCACACCGCTGAACGCACCCAACCGCAATTATAAAGACGATAATCATAAGCCTGAGCTGATGCTGGCCCTGAGCGATTTCTGGCTGTTGCATGGCTTTAAATCGCCGCAGGAATTGGTGACCATCCTTATGCAAACCCCCGAACTGCAGTTTTTAGTGCCGGTGTTTGATGATAAAAACTACCATGCACTGTATGAAACGGTGATGACCATGGACCAGCACGAGGTGGATGAGCATTTGCAGCCATTGCTCGATCGCATTGTGCCGCTGTACGAAAAAGGATTTTTGAACAGGAGCCAGGAAGACTTCTGGGCAGCGCGGGCAGCTAAAACATTTTGTGAACCCAATAAATTAGACAAAGGCATTTTTTCCATCTACCTGTTTAACCTGGTGCACCTGCAACCCGGTGAAGCCATTTTTCAGGATGCCGGCATTCCACATGCTTACCTGGAAGGACAGAATATGGAGATCATGGCCAATTCTGACAATGTATTGCGTGGAGGGTTGACCACTAAGTATATCGATGTACCGGAACTCATGCATCATACTAAGTTTGAACCGGTAATTCCTGATATTTTAACAGGTACTGCCGGAGCAGTCCCCGGTGAAACGGTATTTCCCACCCCCGCTGCAGATTTTGAATTGCGCAGACTGATACTAAAAACCGGTTCGCCGGTTTCGCTGACTGCTGCTACTGCCGAGATCTTTTTTGTGCTGGAAGGCGCTGTAAAGGCAACCGATGGCAATAATGAGATTTCCCTGGCCAGGGGAGAAACGATGCTGGCCACGGCCGGCGCTGCCTTTGACTTGCAGGCAACACAGGATGCCGTGGTGTTCAGGGCAACGGTTCCGCAGTAAGTACCTCCTGGTAACAAACATTTTAAAAAAGCCATCAGTAATTAACTGGTGGTTTTTTGTTTGCCTGAACGAATATGCTTCCTCTTTAAGAATTGCGTCAACATTATACCATGGTAAGATCATCATGGGTTAAAATCAGGATAAAACCCAGTGATAACCTATAAATGTATTGTAGATAACCTGTATCTATAAAGAGCCAGGTTATCTACGGGTTATATACAGCTTATATACGGGTTATCTATATGTTTTGGGCAGTTTCACCCCAAATGAGCATACACAATTAAGCGGCTAAATAAAATAGCTGGTAAGCTTACCTACGCAGATGGGTCCATTTATTTACCCAGCAGCGAAAGCAATTCTGTTTTTGTAATGGCTTGCAGGAAGGAGGAGGCATCTGCCTTAATAAGGTTGTCTGACAACTCTTTTTTGGTGTTTTGCAGCTTTATTATTTTTTCTTCGATGGTATCGGGGGTAATTAAACGAACGGCTACTACATTCTTTTTTTGTCCAATCCGGTAGCAGCGATCAATAGCCTGGTTTTCTACTGCAGGGTTCCACCAGGGATCAACAATATATACATAGTCGGCCTCTGTTAAATTTAATCCCGTTCCACCGGCTTTTAAACTGATAAGAAATACGCGAACATGCTTCTCCTGTTGAAAATTACGAACGGCCGATTCGCGGTCCCTGGTACTGCCTGTAAGGTATTCATAGGGAATATTTCTCGTCTGAAGTTCTTTTTGTATCAGGTTGAGCATGGTGACGAACTGCGAAAAAATAAGGATCTTATGCTGCCTCGATTTATTGTCAATTTGTTCGAGCAGCATTTCGATCTTGGAAGAACCATCGCCCTGTAATTTTTCATCTTTTAGCAGCCGGGGTGAATTACAGATCTGACGTAACCGGGTAAGTCCCCGTAATACATGCATGGAGTTTTTTGAAATTTCCTCATTGGTTATATCCGTAATATATTCCCGCAATTCCTTTTCACAGGCATCGTATACGTTACGTTGTTCTTCGCCCATAGGACAATAACAGATCATCTCTGTTTTTTCGGGTAATTCCGGTGCCACCTCTTTTTTGGTTCTTCTTAATATAAAGGGAGCCACTTTTTGTTGTAGTTCCACCGCCCGCCGTCTTTCTTTGAAGGTATCGATGGGGGTTGAGTAAATACTTTTAAAATGTTGTTTGCTGCCCAGTAACCCCGGACAGGCAAAAGAGAGCTGAGCGTATAGATCAAACGTATTATTTTCAATGGGTGTGCCTGTAATAGCAATTTTGTTTCTTGATTGCAATAGCCGGGCGGCCTGGTAGCGTTGTGATTCAATGTTCTTAATATTTTGTGATTCATCGAGAAAAACATAATTGAAAGTGAAATGCCGCAGAAAAGTAATATCTGAAATGAGTGTGCCGTAAGAAGTTAGAATAATTTCATAATCATTAAATGAACCGGTGTGTTTTGGTCTGTCGGCATTGTATAACGTTAATATTTTTATAGAGGGCGCAAATTTGCGAACTTCCTCGTGCCAGTTGAAAAGGAGCGAAGTGGGTACTACCAGCAGATTCGTATTTTGTTTTACTTTTTCTCTTTGTAATAATATAAAAGCAATGATCTGGATCGTTTTACCCAAACCCATATCATCGGCCAGGCACCCTCCAAAGTTGTGATCGTCTATAAAGTTCAGCCAGTTTAATCCTTGTTTCTGGTATCCGCGAAGCGAGCCATGTAATGTTTCAGGGACGGCTACTTCTTTTATTGTTGTTCCCCTGACTATTTTAGAGGTATATAGATCAAGTTCTTCTTTCACGCCGGCATCCAGCATGTGCGCTTCATATAATTGCTTTACTTCAGAGAAATTTATTTTTGTAGTAATGAGCGTATTGTCTATAATTTCACCCGAAGAAAAATACGCTGCCAGTTTTTCTATCCATTCTTCCGGCAGAATACCCTGCGTGCCATCGCTCAGTTGTACGAATTTATTTTTATTTCGAACTGCATGTTGTAATTGTGTAAGGGAGGCTTGCTGATTTCCATACTGCACTTTGATGGCTGTATTGAACCAGTTCAGTCCGCTTGTTACATGAATGGTAATTTTAGCTTTGTGGCTGTTTCGCTTGTTTCCTTTTATCTTGTTAAATCCAAAAATAGTAATCCCTTCATTTTCCCATGTTTCAAAAGCACTAAAAAACCATTCTTCTTTTAAAAAGCGTTCTTTATGCAGGTAAAAATAACGCAGGTCGTTATCGAGTTGTTCCAGAAAATGGGGATGCTGTTTCAATAACAGCGCTATAAGCCGCGTTTCGGCTGCTTCATTGCGGTCCATGGTCTGTACTTTACCCTCTGCATCGGTTACATACAGCTGCCGTTTTGTACGAACGGGAATTTCTACGTTTCCGTATTTCATTACGGGGTCTATCATTACATAGTTTCCCAGCTCACTTAAGTAAATCAGTTTTTCAATTGATTGCCCCTTTTCCGTCTGGATTGTTTGTTCCGCTGCAGGCAAATAACTATCCTGATAAAAAATGTTGATCCGGTCTGCAAGCGGTGTTAATATGTTCTGATGAAAGGTTTTGAATTTCGATTCGTGTATGCGTATAATACCGTTTGTTTGTTTAAAGAACCGCACTACATTCTGGAAATGAAAATTACCGATCAGGTAAAGGGTATCGTCTATTTGAAAGAAATAATCGTATTTAACCTGCAGGTTCTGCCATTTATATTGCGTGCCAGCGATGGTAGCGTGTAAGGTTATTTCATAAAACGATTCATTCTTTTGCACCCGTAACGACAGCTCCTGTGCCATGCTGCCCATACTAACCGGACGAATGGAACCGGCAACAATTTTTTCGGAGAATTCGGGATTATGATAAAAGAATGGGAGCTGTAAAGGATTTTGTATAATCGTTTTTAATGCATCTATATCAGAAGCTGATCTGGTTGCTGTGGGGTTATTTTGAAAACGGGTAATGGCAGAAAAAAATTTAACCGCACTGATATTTTCTGTTTTCCATATAAGGTCCAGCGGGTTTATAAGGACTAATGGGTTTTTTATTTTTCCGGCCTGGGTAGTCTCCGCCTGGTATAGCTCAATGCATAATTGTTTATGGAACTTATATTGTTTCAGAACAATAAACAATTGTGCATTTTCCGAATTAGCGATGCTAAGTGGAATTAATGGTTCCTCTTTCGGCAGCAATTGCTGAAAGTCGCTCATGAATTCAGGTGTGACCATAGGCATTCCTGTTACGCATTTTCAAACCCGGTATCTTCCTGCAGGTTACCCCCATCAGCTGCCGCAGTGGCCAGTTGATCGCAACGATTGTTAAACGGGTTATCGGCATGGCCCTTCACCCATACAAAACGGAGCTGGTGTTTTTGCATCAACTTATAAAAACGGGTCCACAGGTCTTTATTCTTTTTCCCCCCTTTAAAATCCGTCGCGATCCAGTTTTTCAACCAGCCTTCCATAACAGCTTTTACAACATACTGGCTGTCGGAGTAAATGGTAATTTTCAACCCGTCCTTGTTCAATGCTTCCAGGGCGGCGATCACTGCCATCAATTCCATGCGGTTATTGGTAGTGCGGCGATACCCGCCTGACAGTTCTTTACGACTGTTACCCCATTGTAATATAGCGCCATACCCACCCGGGCCCGGGTTTCCACGGGATGCGCCATCGGTATAAACTACTAATTCTTTATTCGCAGAAGTTGCCAAAATGAATACAGATTATGATTGAGCCGGCAAGATACTATTATACCTGAATGACACCCGTATTAAAAGGAGGAATATCAGGATTGTGATTGGCAGCGGCCAGGCTTTCTGAAATTATCTGCCTTGTTTGTGCCGGATCTATAATAGCATCTACCCATAAACGCGCTGCGGCGTAATAGGGAGTTGTTTGTTTCTCGTACCGTCCTTTAATGTCGTTCAGCAGTTTTTGTTCATCTGCGGCCGATACCTCACTGCCTTTGGCTTTCATGGCGGTTACCTGAATTTGTAACAGGGTTTTGGCGGCTTGTTCGCCTCCCATTACCGCAATCTTTGCACTGGGCCAGGCATAAATAAAACGTGGGTCGTAGGCTTTACCGCACATGGCGTAATTTCCGGCGCCGTAAGAATTACCCACTATGATGGTGATTTTGGGTACTACCGAATTGGCTACGGCATTCACCATTTTAGCGCCATCTTTTATAATACCTGAGTGCTCACTGCGCGAGCCCACCATAAACCCGGTCACATCCTGTATGAACACGAGGGGTATTTTCTTTTGGTTACAGTTCATGATAAAGCGGGCTGCTTTATCGGCGCTGTCGTTATAGATAACACCGCCCATTTGCATTTCACCTTTGGCGCTTTTTACCATGGTGCGTTGATTGGCTACAATACCAACCGCCCAGCCATCAATCCGGGCATAACCGCATAATATGGTTTTTCCATAATCCTGTTTGAACTGTTCCAGTACCGAGTCATCAGTAAGGTGTTCAATGAGCTGCAACATGTCGTAAGGACGGGTTGAGTCGGCGGGAATTATGCCATATATATCCTGCGCATTCTTTTTAGACGGTTTTGGTGTACTGCGGTCAAAACCTGCTTTGGGTGTGTGTCCCAGTTTCGACATGATCTTTTTAACCTGGTCGAGGCATTCCTGTTCGGTTTGGAATTTATAATCGGCAATACCGCTGATGGCGTTATGGGTTTGTGCGCCACCGAGGGTTTCCGTATCAGTGGTTTCCCCAATGGCTGCTTTAACCAGGTAGGGCCCTGCCAGAAAAATGGAACCATTGCCTTCTACCATCAGGGTTTCATCACTCATAATGGGTAAATAAGCGCCACCGGCCACACATGCGCCCATTACAGCCGCAATTTGCGTAATGCCCATAGCGCTCATGCGGGCATTGTTGCGGAATATTCTACCAAAATGTTCTTTATCGGGAAAGATCTCATCCTGCATGGGTAAAAACACCCCGGCACTATCAACGAGATAAATAACCGGCAGCCGGTTTTCCATGGCAATCTCCTGCAAACGCAGGTTCTTTTTGGCGGTAATGGGGAACCAGGCGCCGGCTTTTACCGTTTGATCGTTGGCAAGGATAACACATTGTCGACCACTCACATATCCCACACCGGCAACGGTACCGGCAGACGGGCAGCCGCCTTGTTCTTCATACATATCCCAACCGGCAAAAGCGCCGATTTCGGTAAACGGGGAACCGGGGTCAACCAGGTAGTTGATGCGGTCCCGCGCCGTTAATTTGTTTTTTTCTTTCTGTTTGGCAATCGCTTTTTTACCACCGCCCAGGGATACCTGTGCAAAACGTTGTTGCATTTCGCTGAGGGCCCTTTTCATGATATCCTCGTTGCGGTTAAAGTCTAAATTCATGTAGTTGTTTGTTAATGTGCTTATGTCTGGATTGGACAATGGTGAATGATAAAGAGCAGCCTAAAGCGAAAAGCCAAAAACGAAAAACCTTATGCAGCATTTTTATTTGCCTTTTATTTTCGGCTTTCGACTGTATTCCCCGCCTTCGCCGGCTTCGGACGGGCAAGCATTAGCAAATTAGCACATTATCTCATTATCACATCGGTTTTACTACCGCCAGCGCCATACCATCATATTCTTTCACGCCAACCATTTGCAAAATAGTAGCGGTAACAGCCGTATTCGCCGCCAGCATCTTATTAAAGCGTTGTGCGCCGTTTACTGCGGGTTCTGTTGAATTTTCATCAAGCACCTTGCCATCGCGTATTACATTATCTGCCACAATGAGGGTACCGGGGCGTGATAACCGAAGCGCCCATTCAAAATATTCCGCATACGGCGGTTTATCAGCATCAATGAAGATCATGTCGAAGGGACCGGCGCCTTCATGCAGCAATTGCGGTAATATGTCGAGGGCTTTGCCTGTTTTGATTTGTACATGAGATGCCAATCCGGCCCGCACTATGTTTCTTTCTGCAACAGCAGCATGTTGGGGGTCTGCTTCAATCGTGATCAGCTGTCCGTCTGGCGGCAATGCCCTGGCCATCCAGATGGTGCTATACCCGGCCAGCGTTCCTAACTCGAGGATGTTTTTGGCTTTACACAACAAGGCTAGCAAGTGCAAAAATTTGCCCTGGTTAGGCGATATACTGATAGCAGGCATACCCGCGGCTTCAAGCGATTGAGTAGCTGCAATGAGTGCTTCATCTTCAGGTGCCAACAGGTTGCTGATGTAATGATCAACGGATTCAAAAAGTTGATTGTTCATTTTTTATCTCCGGTATTTGTTTTAATGTATTCTACCAGCGAAAATATATTGCTCTCCCGGCTGTATAGTTTTAATTTTTCTAAAATAGCCGGATAGTCTGAGAAGAAAGGATACAGGTTTTGTTTCGCTTTCTCATATTTCTTTTCCTTCATTCTTATGTATACCGGGAAAGCGGCATACTCCTGTTTCTCTTCTTTTGTTTTTTCGAATATGAGATTGGGATATGTTACAAAACCGCCCTGCATGGCATCATATCCGTAATACAATACATAATAGATATTGATCTTGCCGGTATAAATAACCTGGGCAAATGTTTGCTTCAACTTCGACATCCTGCTTAATAACGGGTAATCTTCTCCATAAACCTCCAGGTCGGTCAGCGTTTTAAATTGCAGGCTATCTGTTGCAAAGCCCAGCAGATCAACAGCACCGTATTTATCTTCATGCTGATCGTTTAATTTAAACCGGAGTTTTTCATTTGGTGAAGGAAACCATTTTATAAGCCCCTTTTTTTGGGTGGCATCTTTCAACGTTATAGTACCTTCAACAAAATTCTTGGCAAATGGGTAGTTTTGAGCGTTTACAGACCAGGTTATGCATATACCCACTATAAAAATTAAACTTTTCATAGCATTATTGTTATGGTGAATTTAAGCAAAATATGCTAATTTGATAACCCCGACTAAAGTCGGGACA
>DASUVL010000247.1:0-6586 GCA_036379015.1 Niastella sp. | reverse complement strand
AGAAGAAGAAATAACTTCAGCTTTTTGGAAGCAAAAAATATCAAAGTTCCGAATTACTTCGGGACTTTTTTTTTGTCCCTACCTGAAGTAAGTCCAACACCAATCGCTCCCGCCGAAACCCGCTCCCAGCCTGCATTACAGCTACACTCTCAATAAGCATAATGATACTGATCATTACTATCGTTGCTCACTTCACTGCTTATTCTTTTTCGCATATCCAGTGGCAACATCACCTGTTAAAAAATGAATAACCATGCTGGTGTGTTGCAATTAATTATTTTTACACCGGCGTTTATAGCATCATCTTTCCTATTTACCCAAGCCTATATAAAACCACTTACCTCCAACCAACCTGGTACCGTTTTTTCATCGTCACATGTGAATTTGTTGTCAGTATAGCCCGTTTTGGGGGTTCTTTTTATAGTTTCTAAAAAAAAACTTTAACTGCTTGTCATGTTTAAAAAAATTCTTGTTGCCAACCGGGGCGAAATTGCCATCAGGGTTTTGCGTGCTGCTACTGAGTTAAACATTAAGACCATTGCCGTTTACACTTTTGAAGACCGGTATTCGCTGCATCGCTATAAAGCCGATGAAGCTTACCAGATCGGAAAGAATGATGATCCGCTGAAACCTTACCTGGATATTGAAGAGATCATTCGGGTTGCCAAACGCGAAAAAGCCAACGCCATACATCCCGGTTATGGTTTCCTGTCAGAGAATGCGCGGTTTGCTCAAAGATGCGCCGAGGAAAATATTGCTTTTGTTGGCCCCACTGCGCTTATCATGGAACAACTGGGCGATAAAATTGCCGCCAAGAAAGTTGCCAAACAAGCCGGCGTACCAATGATCGAAGACAGCCAGGCCAATATTCAATCAACCGACATTGCTTTACAGGAAGCCCGTCGAATCGGTTATCCTATTATCATTAAAGCTGCCGCTGGTGGTGGTGGTCGCGGTATGCGCGTGGTACGAAATGAAGAAGACCTTGAAAAAACTATACTCGAAGCACGTAATGAAGCCAAAACCGCCTTTGGTAATGATACCGTGTTCTTTGAAAAGTTCATTGAATCGCCCAAACATATTGAAGTGCAGATACTCGGCGATCACCATGGCAATATCATTCACCTGTTTGAGAGGGACTGTTCGGTACAGCGCCGTTTTCAGAAAGTGGTTGAGGTAGCGCCGGCTATTTCTTTACAACCCGAAACCCGCCGCAAATTACACGAGTATGCCATTCGCATTTGTAAACACGTGCAGTATAACAATGCGGGTACCGTTGAGTTTTTGGTTGATAAAGCAGAGAACATCTATTTTATTGAAGTCAATCCGCGCATACAGGTTGAGCATACCGTTACCGAAGAAATTACCGGTATCGATATTGTAAAAAGCCAGATCCTGGTAGCACAGGGCTATGCGCTCACCGATGCGCCCATTAATATTGTTTCGCAGGAGCAGTTACAAATTTCCGGCGTGGCCATTCAATGCCGCGTAACAACGGAAGATCCTTCCAACAATTTCAAACCCGATTTTGGTACCCTGATCGCGTATCGCAATGCCGGCGGCCCGGGTATACGGCTCGATGAAGGAAGCTCCTACCCCGGCGTTAGCATCTCTCCTTTCTTCGATTCGTTACTGGTAAAGATCACTGCAAGCGGTCGCAACCTGGCTGAGACCTGCGATCGCCTGGTACGTACGTTAAGAGAGTTTCGTATACGCGGTGTAAAGACCAACATTGCCTTTCTTGAGAACGTGCTGCAAAACCCTACTTTTCAAAACGGTGCTGCTACAGTTGATTTTATCGATAACCATCCCGAACTATTTCATCTGGCTCCGCGCATGGATCGCGGCACCAAGGCCCTGCAATACCTCGCTGAAATTATTGTGAACGGCCATCCTGATGTGCCGGCTGTTAATCCTACTGTTACATTCCGCAACCCGGTGGTACCTGATACCGTGCAACAACAGATCACTAAAGGTTCCAAAGACCGGCTCACCGAATTAGGCCGCGACGGGTTTATCGACTGGTTGAAGAACAGCGGCAGCATTCAATATACCGATACCACATTTCGCGATGCACACCAGTCGCTGCTGGCAACGCGGGTACGTACTACCGATATGTTGAAGGTGGCCGAAACAGTTGCGAAAAACCACCCGGAGATCTTTTCTCTTGAAATGTGGGGTGGCGCCACATTCGATGTAGCCCTGCGCTTTTTACATGAATGCCCCTGGCAGCGTCTGCAGCTCATGCGCGAACGCATTCCCAATATTTTGTTCCAGATGCTGATACGCGGTTCTAACGCAGTAGGCTATACAGCCTACCCCGATAACCTTGTGGAGTCTTTTATTGAAGCTTCCTGGAAAAACGGGATCGATATCTTCCGCATCTTCGACTCGCTAAACTGGCTCGAAGGGATGCAGGTGAGCATTCGTGCGGTTCGGGAAAGAACGGGCGGACTTGCGGAGGCATGTATTTGTTATACCGGTGATTTCCTTGATCCGCAACGCAATCAAAAATTCAACCTGCAATATTATATCGACCTCGCTAAACGCCTGGAAGATGCCGGCGCTCACATCCTGGGCATAAAAGATATGGCCGGCCTGTTAAAGCCAATGCAGGCAGGCATACTCGTCAGTGAGCTGAAAAAAGCCATTGCCATACCCATTCACCTGCATACGCATGATACATCATCTATTCAGTCGGCCACCTACCTGAAAGCGATTGAAGCAGGTGTTGATGTGATCGATGTAGCGCTCGCCTCCATGTCGGGCCTAACTTCACAACCCAATTTTAATTCCATTGTAGCCATGATGAAAGGTCACCCGCGCGATTTGCCGGTGAACCTGCACAAATTGAATGAACTCTCCAACTACTGGGAAGATGTACGTGAATTCTATTACCCATTTGAATCGCAATTAAAGGCAGGGACCGCCGAAGTATTCGATCATGAAATTCCGGGCGGACAATATTCCAATCTACGGCCACAGGCTCGTTCATTGGGTCTGGAAGATCAATTCACCGGCATCAAGAAGAACTATGTGGTGGTGAATAAACTGTTTGGCGATATTGTAAAGGTAACGCCGTCGTCGAAGGTGGTGGGTGATATGGCGTTGTTTATGACAGCCAACGACTATACCGAACAGGATATTTTTGAAAAAGGCGAAACCATTTCTTTCCCTGATTCGGTGATCGGTTTGTTTCGTGGCGACCTGGGACAAACACCGGGTGGTTTTCCTGAAACATTGCAAAAGATCATTCTCAAAAATGAAAAACCGTTTACCGACCGGCCCAACGCGCATTTACAACCGCTGAACCTGGAGAAGGAAATGTCAACATTCCAGGGCAAATATGGTAAACAGTATTCCAGTCTCGATCTGTTGTCCGCGCTTTTCTATCCCAAAGTATTTGATGAATACCATCAGTTTAAAGCAACGTTCGGCGAAGTGTACTATGTGCCCTCTCCCGTTTTCTTTTATGGTTTAAAACCCAACGAAGAAACCCTGATAGAACTGGCGCCGGGCAAAAGCATTCTTATTAAGTTTTTACATATGAGTGGTGTTGATGAGAATGGTTATAAACAAGTATTCTTTAAACTGAATGGACAAACCCGTTCGATCTTTATAAAAGATAAAAGTTTTACTTCGGTAAAACCAACGCATAAAAAAGTAAGCGCGGCCAACGAGATCGGCGCTCCGCTGCAAGGAAAACTGTCTAAAATTCTGGTGAAGACCGGCGACGCCGTTCAAAAGAATACGCCCCTGTTTGTTATTGAGGCCATGAAAATGGAGTCTACCATTGTGGCGCCCAGTGCGGCGGTGGTGAAAAACGTTGTGCTGAATGAGGGTGTGTTTGTGGAGCAGGACGATGTGGTGGTGGAGTTGTAGGCAGCCGGCCGTGAATGGTGAATGGTCAATTGTCAATGAGTTCTTGAGATTTGAAAAGTCTTTATTATGGGCAACCGGCCGAAAAAGGAGAGCATATGTTAATCGTTTTAAATCTCAACATTCGGGGATCTATTCACCATTGACCATTCACGAATGACGATTCACCAATCGCGTTTTCAACCTAATCGCTTAATTTAGCACCGTACACCAATTACCACAATTATGGTCGACAACTACTTCATTGCCGAACAATTTTCACTGCTGGCCAAGCTGATGGATATGCATGGCGAAAATTCGTTCAGGTCGAGAACCTATTCCAGCGCCGCTTTTGCCATTGAAAAAGTTACACACCCTCTGGCAGATATGCCGGAAGAAAAATTAGTGACCATCAAAGGTATTGGGGATTCGGTAGCCAAGAAAGTTATTGAAATACTGCAAACCGGTAAATTGGGTGCATTACAGGATATCATTCAGAAAACGCCGCCCGGTGTGCTGGAAATGTTGAATATAAAAGGACTGGGGCCAAAAAAAATCGCTACCATCTGGAAAGAAATGGGCGTTGAATCGGTAGGTGAACTGTTGTATGCCTGTAATGAGAACCGTTTATTACTTTACAAAGGTTTTGGCGAGAAAACCCAAAAGAACGTACAGGATTCTATTGAGTTTTACATGAAAAGCCAGGGCAGTCACCTGTATGCTGAAACAGAAGCTTATGCTGTCGTTATTGATGCCACGTTAAAAAAACAATTTCCGGATAAGCTGTTTGCCCTGACCGGTCAGTTCAGACGCCAATCAGAGATCATTGACCGATTGGAATGGGTAACTACCGCCACCGATACAGAATTGCTCGCTTTTCTCGGCGCCAATAATTATACAACCCGCGAAACACTGGAAGACATTTTCACCGTGATGGGCCCTGAAAATGTATTACTGAAGTTTTACCGGGCATCGGCCGGCAACTTCTATTCTACCTTGTTCCAGACAAGCGGCAGCGAAGATTTTATGACTGCCTGCCAGGCTTTACCTGGCTGGAACGCTACCGCTTCGTACAAATCGGAAGAAGAGATCTTTTCCGCCCTGCAATTGCCTTTCATTGCACCACCGGTGCGGGAAAAAGCCAATGCGCTGGTTACTGCAAAAAGCAATCCGGCGCCCTTGATAACACCTGGCGATATCAAGGGTATCATTCACAGCCACAGCCAATGGAGCGATGGGGTGAACACGGTAGAAGAAATGGCCAAAGCCTGTATTGATACAGGTTATGAATACCTGGTGATCAGCGACCACAGTAAAAGCGCCGCTTATGCCAATGGATTAACAGAAGAACGCATTCGCGAACAACACCGGTATATAGATGAGCTGAATGAGAAATTCAAGCCGTTCAAAATATTCAAAAGTATTGAGTGTGATATTCTGGGTGATGGCGCACTTGATTATTCGAATAACGTGTTATCCACCTTCGACCTCGTGATCGCTTCGGTGCATTCTAATTTAAAGATGACGGAAGATAAAGCGATGATGCGGTTGATGAACGCCATCAGCAACCCATATACTACCATCTTAGGTCATATGACAGGCCGGTTATTACTTAGCCGTCCCGGTTACCCGGTTGATCATGTAACCATCATTAATGCCTGTGTTGAACACCAGGTGGTCATTGAACTGAACGCCCACCCGCGCCGGTTGGATATTGACTGGCGCTGGATTGATTACGCCATCGAAAAAGGCGTATTGATCTCTATTAACCCCGACGCCCACTCGGTGGAAGGATATGATTGCCGGTATGGTGTGCTGGTTGCGCAGAAAGGCGGATTATCGAAACAACAGAATTTGAGTAGTTTCAGTTTACAAGAGTTTGAGGAATATTTACAGAAAAGGAAAGCTGCGAAAAAAATATAGCAGTATGTGGTAGACCTGTCAGGTGCGCTTCTGCATCTTGCATTATCAGCGGGCTTATGCGCACCTGACAGGTCTATTCAGTTAATTCGCTCTTAGTAAAGGTATTTTCACATAGAACGTTGTTCCTGCCCCTTCTTTGGTCACAAACCAGATCTCTCCTTTTGCCTGTTCTACTATACCCTTACTCATGGCCAGGCCCAAACCGGTGCCCGACGTTTTAGTAGTAAAGTTAGGCGTGAATATGCGCGATTGCGTTTGTTCGGGAATACCATCTCCATTATCAGTTACACTCACCGTAATGTACTCGCCATTCAATTGCTCATTCATGCGAATAATACGCTGGTCCTGGTTGGTACAGGCTTCCACGGCATTCTGCAGCAAATTGGTGAACAACCGGTTCAACTGCGTTTTGTCGGCAAACAGTAATACCCGTTGTTCAACAGGGGTCCATTTAAAATCGAGGTTACCGCCTGTGTTGTATAAGGATGCTAATGATTGCAGCATTTCGTGCAGGTCAAATACTTCGCTCTTCGGATTGCCGATATTGGCAAATTGCGAGAAATCGGAGGCGATCTTCGACAGGTGATCAATTTGTTCAACCAGTGTTTTAGCCACATTGGTGGTCAGCGTTTTTACATCGGTTGAATTATTAGCGATGGCTTTTTGCAGGTATTGAATGCTCAGCTTCATGGGCGTTAACGGGTTCTTGATCTCATGCGCTACCTGCCGGGCCATTTGCCGCCAGGCACCCTCCCGTTCGCTTTTGGCAAGCGTTTCAGCACTTTCATCGAGTTTTTGCACCATC
>DASUVL010000246.1:0-3145 GCA_036379015.1 Niastella sp. | reverse complement strand
ACAGGGCTTTGCAAAACAACGCCGATAACCTGGAACTACAGAAAGACCTGGCATTTGCCTATTACCTTAACCGTGATTACGTGCGCGGACTGGAAGTGGCTAAAAAATTTCCTGAACGCCCCGATGCCGATGTGCACAGTTTTCAATTGCTGGGTATGTTATACAAAGCCATCGAGGAAGTAAAGGATTGCGAAAAAATGTACAAGACCGCGCTGAAGAAATTTCCCAACAGCGGCACTTTGTACAATGAATACGGCGAAATGATGTGGAGTAAGAAAGATTACTCCGATGCCATCAAATTATGGGAAAAAGGTATAGAAGCTGAACCCAGTTATTCAGGCAACTATTATAACGCAGCCAAATACTACTATTTTACAACCGATAAAGTATGGGTACTGGTATACGGAGAAATATTTTTGAACCTCGAAAGCTATTCGAAACGTACCGCTGAGATCAAGAACGTTTTGTTGGACGGATATAAAAAGTTGTTTACCGATGCGAACATCTCCAAAGACCAGGATACAAAAAATGACTTTGTGAAAGCGATCCTTGATGGAATGAAATCACAATCTTCGTTTATTGGTACCAATGGCGTTACTGCGGAAACGTTATCGGCCATTCGCACCAAATTTATACTGGAGTGGTTTACTAAAAACGCTACCCGTTTTCCCTTCCGCCTATACGAATATCATCAGCAATTGTTAAAATCGGGTATGTTTGATGCGTATAACCAATGGATCTTTGGCACTGCCAGCAACCTGCCGGCTTACGAAAACTGGACCAAAACCCACCAGGAAGAATACAATAAGTTTGATTACTTTCAACACAACCGGGTATTTAAATTACCGGCGGGTCAGTACTATCAAACGACGAAATAACTAATTAGTCCCGTTATAAGCGGGACTTTTTTAATTAGCGCAAATTCGTTAAATTCAATAAAGGTTAACCGTAAAATCAGTCAGGCCGGTATATTAAATGCAAGCTTGCCTTTGCAGATAAATGCCTGATCAGGGCCCCTGCTGACAGGTTTTGTGACCGGTATATAAAACAACATCTATGACCGAACCCAAACGACTATTCGATTGCCTGCAATTCCATTTGAAAGGAAAGCCATTGCCCGATATGCTGGCTGCCAAAGAAAATGGTAAATGGAAAACATACAGCACCGAAGAAGTAAAGAACACCGTAGATAAGCTCAGTGCAGGTTTGTTGAACCTGGGTATTCAGTGCGGTGATATGACCGCCGAAGGCCGCGATAAAATTGCTATTCTCAGTAAAAACCGGCCCGAATGGGTAATGCTCGATCTGGCGGTTCAGCAAACCGGCGCTATCCTAACACCTATCTACCCTACCATTAATGTGCAGGACCTGGAATTTGTGCTCAACGATGCCCAGGTAAAAATTGTGTTTGTAAACGACGAAGAACTATTTCATAAAGTATTAAGCGTAAAAGAACGGACACCCTACCTGCAGGAGATATATACATTTGAACATGTGGCCAATGCCCGTCATTGGAAAGAAGTGATATCCCTGTCGGATGAAGCGGCATTGCAAAAGGTGCAATCCATTGCCGCAAGCATAACCTACGAAGACCTGGTCACCATTATTTATACCTCAGGCACTACCGGTACGCCCAAAGGAGTAATGCTCTCGCACAAGAACATTCTAAGCAATGTAATGGCCTGTTATCCCTGTTTACCTGCTTTCCCTAATATGAAGTCGCTGAGCTTTCTGCCACTGAACCATATTTTCGAGCGCATGATCACTTACTTTTATTTGTACAGGGGAATATCCATTTATTATGCAGAAAGTATGGAGACTATCGGGGATAACCTGAAAGAAGTAAAACCCGACATGTTCACCACGGTTCCCCGCCTGCTTGAAAAAGTATACGACCGCATTATGGCTAAAGGCGCGGAGTTAACCGGTTTAAAAAGAAAATTATTCTACTGGGCGCACGACCTGGCTACCCGGTACGAGATCAATAAGCCGTTGAGTGTTGGTTATAAGCTGCAATTAGCCCTGGCCAATAAACTCATCTTTAGTAAATGGCGCGAAGCCCTTGGCGGCAACCTTAAATGTATCGTAAGCGGAGGCGCCGCCTGCCAGGCACGTTTAATCCGCATTTTTACCGCCGCCCAAATTCCGGTGCTCGAAGGATACGGTTTAACAGAAACCTCTCCGGTGATCAGCGTAAACCGCTTTGAAGTACATAACCGGATGTTTGGATCTGTAGGGCCGGTTATAGACGAGGTAGAAGTAAAAATTGCAGAAGACGGTGAAATATTATGCAAAGGCCCTAATGTAATGATGGGCTATTATAAAAGGCCCGACCTTACCCAGGAAACTATGAGCGGTGAATGGTATCATACCGGCGACATTGGTATGATCGTAGACAATAAATTCGTGAAAATCACTGACCGCAAAAAGGAAATGTTTAAAACAAGCGGCGGTAAATACGTAGCACCGCTGCCTATTGAAAACAAGCTGAAAGAATCGATATATGTAGAACAGATCATGGTGGTTGGGGCTGAAAAGAAATTTGTAGGCGCTCTGATCATCCCGGCATTTCCGGCGCTGAAAGACTGGGCCCGCAAACAAGGCATACCTGATATGTCCAATGAAGAATTGATAAAACAATCTAAAGTAATTGACCTGTATAACGACCTGATAGATAGTTATAATAAATATTTCAACCACGTAGAGCAAATAAAAAGATTTTCCCTGCTTCCCAAAGAATGGAGTATTGAAACAGGGGAAATGACCCCCAAACTTAGCCTCAAACGAAAAGTGGTTATGGAAAAATACCGCGCTTCAATTGAGCATATTTATGCGTAGTTAATAAATTATGGAGTTGATAAGTTAACCCCGCCATTCGGCGGGGTTTCGTTTTTAATACAAGACAAACCTTATAAGGGATTTAACCCTGACATTTGGGGCTTCCGGGGTCTTTTTTCCACCTTAATGCCTCCTTATTGGTTTCTTTATTTCTTCATTGATCCTCCATTCATCCTCCATTCATCTTCCATTGACCTTCCATTATATAATGGAAGGTCAATGAACATATTATGGTTTATTTATGAATATTAAATAGATCTAAAAGGGAAGCATAAAGGTGTCATTAAGGTGCCCAATAACCTCCTCT
>DASUVL010000245.1:0-3866 GCA_036379015.1 Niastella sp. | reverse complement strand
ACGGTTATTCTTGCTGCAATCTGGCGTTTGATATGCCCTGGTAGGATGGCGGGAACCAAATTGATTTTCAGCTATCCAAAAGGTGTATTTTAAATTTATATATATAATAATTGGCTGATGTCTGACTGAGTTCACCCCAATAAAAAATCCCGCCGAAACGGGATCACTATGTTAGATCTGAACGATTTTCTTTTTCCTGACGACTGGCTTCCTGTTCTCTCTTTTCTTTTCACGTTCCATTTTCCTGATCTGCTCGTGCTGCTGTAAGCGGTCCAATAGGATCTGTTGCTGGGCCAGTTTTAACCGCTCCTGTTGTACAGTCCGGTTTCTTTGGTAGTTGCCTACTTTTACCACAAATTCATTCTGCAACCTTTGTATTTCATCATTTGCTTCGTTTAGGGCGTTTTGGGTTTCTTCATTCAACTTTTTCCAGTCAATCTGCGCCAACGCTTTTTCTATTTCCCGGTGTATCTGTTCTACATTAACTGTCATCCCTTGCGCCTTTAATGTCATTTCCAGCGTTTTCCAGTTCACCTGTTGCAATGCCTGCATCGACTTTTCCATGGCTTCTTTCGCCTTCACATCGGTGATGGTCATTACGTATTTCTTAGGCAGGGTAGTGTCTTCTACCGCCTGGAAATAGAAGCTGGTCCCTGGCACATAAGGGTATACCTGTTGCGACATCGGGGGCTGGGGAGCGGGGGTATTTTCTGGTAAAGAATAATCAGCGGCTTCTATATTACTTACAAAACCGGCCAGTTGTTCGGGTAGCTCATTTACTTGTTCGCTGAGTGCTGCCAGTTTCGCATCGGTAGCCAGTTCAATGATCTGTTCCAGCTTTTCATACGGATCTTTCTGTTCGGTACATGATCTTGCCTCAGGTTCTTCATCGGGCGTTTCTTTAGTATTAGAAGCAGCCGATACAACCATCATATTGGGCGCCGGTGGCGTTGTGAAGTTTTGAGCATTTTCAATAGCTGCTGTCGGCATCCGAACGGCATTCAGTTTTTTAATGATCAAATTACCGGGGTTATACCAGCCTATAAAAGCAATGAGCAGGGCCGAAAGCAGGTAAGCTACCAGCTTTTGATTAAATGGACTGCTGACTGTTTCTTTACCCAGGATGCGTTTTACCCGGTTGAGCAAAAAGTATTTGTCTTTACCGGTTGCAGCCAGCGCCAGTGCATTGGAATCGATCCGGTTTTGCTCCAGGGTAAGCAGCGCACGGGCATAGCTGTGCGGTTCATAACAAAACTGAAGCACCATGTCGTCGCAGCAGTTTTCGCGTTCTTTGCGAATGATGCCGGTTAACAGACGGGCAAACGGGTTGAAGAATAAGATCACATCAACACAGGCAATGAGCAGGTTTACCAGGTAATCATTGCGGCGAATATGGTTCAGCTCATGCAAAATAATGGCTTCGGCCTGTTTAATGGAAAGGTGATTGACCGCGGCAATGGGCAATAAAATAACCGGTTTAAAAAAGCCGAGGGTTACCGGTGTATCTACCAGAGAAGACAGCCATATCTGTACATTCTTTTTGATACTCATTTGTTGTACTACCTGTTGCAGAAAAATGCGCCATTCGGGAGGCGCTTTTTGCAAACCGTTGGTAAACAATTGTTGTGTATGGCGGTATTGAAAATAAAATCGAATGAAGAGGAACGCGGCTGCCAGCAAATAAGCCATTGATAAAAAGGGCAGGGCCGGTTCAAACCACTGTGTAATAAAACCCGGCCATGAAGTGGCTGCATAGGCGGGGTCGTTTTCCGTTACATATAATGTTATCAGCTGCGGACCGCTGGCGGCTTTGTACAGGTTAATGACCAGGGTGGTCAAAAACCACAGCGAGCCGCCGGTTAATGATAACAAGGCAATTGTGTGTCGTTGACGGGATAGCAACTTTTTTCCACTTCTGGTTAGCGCCATGTACACCAGCCACAATACTGCCATTTGCCACAAGCTGTTTAGTAATGCCCATCCCAACGCTTTAAGGAAAGCCGATTGGTACAACGAGTTCATGGATTACTTTTATTGTTTTTTCAGATTGTCCAGAATTTTTTGGATCTCTTCCAGTTCTTCCGCTGAGGCTTTGTGGTTACCCAATGCCTGCATCACCAACTCTCCGGGCGATCCGCCAAACACCGAATCGATCATCTTATTCAAAAGATGTTTTTGGGTTTTTTCTTTGCTCACTGCGGGCTGATAAATGTGCGTTTTAATAGAATCGTCACGTTTTACCAGTCCTTTTTCGTGCATGATCTGCATGAGTTTCAGGGTAGTGGTGTAGCCAGCTTCCTTGGTAGCCAATAACTCTTCGTGCACTACGCGTACACTGGCACTTCCTTTTTTCCATAAGATCTGCAGGATCTCCAACTCGCTTTCTGTGGGTTTTATCGTTTTATTGGTAGCCATATTGGAACAACATTTGACTAAAAATACGACAAATTTCGTAAGGTTTTGTTAACACAATTTAAATACACGAAATTATTCGTGGATGTTAAAAAAGATGGGCGGTTCTAGGGAAGGACGAATGTCAATAAAAAATGAAAAATTAAGAACAGAGAAATGAAGAAGGGGAGGCTGGTTGGTTAATTTGTTTGATTTGCAGTGTTTTGTGAATAGGGTCAATAAAACGGAAGGTCAATACCGTTTAATTAAATGGCCATTTGATTAAATAAAAGTCCATTTCATTAAAAAGAAAGTCAATCTTTTTAATTGAAATCACTTTTGATTAAAAGGAATGCCCATTCTTTTAATTGAAACGACTTTTGATTAAAAAGAAAGTCGATTCTTTTAATTGAAAACACTTTTGATTAAAAAGAAAGTCCATTCTTTTAATTGAAAACATTTTTGATTTAAAAGAAGGTCCATTCTTTTGATTGAAATGACTTTTGATTAAAAAGAAAGTCGATAAATCATACCCCACTTTTTTCAATTGGAAGAGGGGTAGAAAATAATTATTTATGCATAGTAATTACGTAAAAAAGGGGTCAAATTAATTAATTGAGTATGATAATTACGTAATAATGGGGTCAAATTACGTAATTGAGTATGGTAATTACGTAAAAAAGGAGCCAAATTAATTAATTGGGTATAGTAATTACGTAATAATGGGGTCAGATTACGTAATTGAGTATGATAATTACGTAAAAAAGGGGACAAATTAATTAATTGGGCATAGTAATTACGTAATAATGGGATCAAATTAATTAATTGAGTATGGCCATTACGTAAAAATGAGGTGAAAATAATTATTCGGGGGAGTGTGAGAGCCTGGCAACTGGCCGGGTATTCCCTTCAACATTGGGCATTGAACATTCAATATTCAATATTACTTTTAACTTCTTTATTCTTCTTTTCTAATTCCATATTCCTCATTTCCCGGGTGGTTTTCCCGCTCCCGTTATGGCTCCACCCGGGTGGGCGCAACAGGTAATTGATGCCATGGCGTAAAGAACCCGATTGCCAGGCCTGCCTGAACATATCGCCCCATTCTTTAAAGGCAATACGAACCGGGTTATAGGTTTCTATGTTTTTGGTGAGGCCATATACCGGGCGCTCTTCTTCGGGTTGAAAGGTGCCAAATAAGCGGTCCCAGATGATTAACACGCCGCCGTGGTTTTTATCGAGGTATTTCAGGTTGCTGCCATGGTGTACCCGGTGATGCGATGGTGTATTAAAGATAAATTCAACAGGACGGGGCAGCACATGAATGGCTTCGGTGTGTATCCAGAACTGGTATATCAAACTGATCTGTTGCATCAGCACAACAATAATAGGGTGGAAACCCAACAACGGCATCCACATCCAGAAAATAAAACCGCCGGTCAGGTTGCCCGTCCAGGTCTGCCGCAGGGCGGTTG
>DASUVL010000244.1:0-3179 GCA_036379015.1 Niastella sp. | reverse complement strand
AGCGGTTACACCACCTAAATTCTTCAACCAGCGCAGGGTGAGCATACAAACATACACCGCAAAGACCGGGGGCGTATTTAGCATGGAACCGTTCTCGATGTGATTGCGGTAATCCATCATAGTGGCCAGTTTGCGGTTCACTTTCCCCAGTATATTTTTATTTACTATTACCAGGTTAACACCGGCAGCTCCTACATTTTTCTGCGCGCCGGCATATATCAGATCGAATTTATTAAAGTCCATAACCCGGCTCAGGATATCACTACTCATATCTGCTACCAATGGCACACCGGCATCAAAAAAGGGAGTGAAGTCGTGCCACTGTACCCCATGAATGGTTTCATTGGTGGTCAGGTGCAGGTATTTGGCGGTTTTAGGAACCGTGAATTGTTTAGGCAGGTAGTTGTAATTCGATTCTTTAGCGCTGCAAACTACTTCCACATGGCCGAATAATTTGGCTTCTTTTATGGCTTTGCCCGACCAGGTACCAGTATCGGTATAGGCGGCTATTTCATTATCATTCAACAGGTTCATGGGAATTTGAAAGAATTGGGTGGAAGCACCACCATGCAGGAACAACACTTCATGCTGATCATCCAATTGCATTAATTCTTTCACCAGGGCAATAGCTTCATCCATAACTGCCTGAAACTGATCGGTGCGGTGACCGATCTCCAGGATAGACAAACCGGAGTTATTATAGTCTAAAATGGCTTCACTGGCTTGTTTGAATACTTCCCGGGGCAGAATGCTGGGCCCCGCATTAAAATTGTGCATCATTGTTTCACTAAATTAGAAAGAGTGCAAAAGTATTCAATTCAGGGGACTATAGATGGATCGAATTTTACCAGGCCAGCATAACTAACTCATTTTGAACTAATCACAATCTTTTCCTTGTGCCTGGCCTTTCAACCAGGCCTTATTTAATTCGTCAAATTCCCGGAGGTCTTCATCACTGAAGTTTTTGTTGGCGAGCTGTTTCAGGTCGGGCTGACCGGCATTTACCCAGGCTGTGTACCAAAAGGAAGCTACTGAAACGATCGATTGCTGCATCCGGCGCTCGATCATATGGTTGAGCTGCTGATCATACGCCAGGCAATAGGCGGTGGAATATTGCCGGAGAACCTGGCCGTTCCGCTGCTCGAATGAATATTTGCGGTCGGCCGAAAACTGCGCGGTTACATTTCTTTCTATAAGCAATACACTGTCGGCTGCTGCGGCACTTTCAAGCACCCGTTTCCAGGTAAATGATAATGGATTGGTTAAATAAGTTGCTTTGCCCAGCAGGAAGTCCCAGGAGGTGGCAGCCAGCAGTTCGGGTATGCGCGATTCCCAAAAGCCATGTATTCCCTGTTGGTTGGTGAGTTGTCCGTTGTGATTGCTGCATACATGCAGTGGCACATGCGAATCGGCAATATAATGACCGATATCAGCAGAGAGTTTTAAAATTTTTACCTGGTCTTTTTCTTTAAAGGCAGTGGTAAGCCGGCCCAGCATCGTTTGAATATGCCAGGGAACGATACCGTATTTCTGTAAGCTGTCTTTACCAAATTTTTCAACCGCTTTGTTCCAGGTGCGGGGGAGTGAATCGAAGGGGTAAGTGCCGTAATGGTCAATGTCAAGGTAATGACGGGCGCCTTCTGCGGCTATAGCATACCGGCGTTTATCGGGATCTACCGCATGATCGCTGAGGAACTGAATGTTGGGTTTATACAACACCAGCATGTCGGGCGGCAGCATAAAGACGGCATAGTAATTTATCTGGCGATGGGCATAAAAGCCCCAGGGAAAGAGAGCCTGGCTGCAAAGCACCGCCGCCGTTATGAGCAGTAGTTTTTTCATAGCGGCATGAAGGTAGGGAAGAGACGTCCCGGGACCCGGTATTTGTCGGTTACTATGTGCGCGACTGTTATATTTTGATCATGCTCAAGAACCAACCTTTACTCCCCCTTTAGGGGGCTGGGGGGTGTCATCTTCAATGGTTGTAACGCCGCCGGATATGGCAAATTTCATGGCTTCGGTTGAGGTGACGTCGGTCAACAAACGTACCCGGTCGGTTTTTACAAAATACAGCCGGCCGGTGAAAGCGTACGATTGCGGTACGTATACCGCCACGTAATCCTGTAATCCAAACTCATGTAGATCCTGCTGGGTTAAAAAACCAATTTGCCACACGTCCGTTGTCTCAATACATACCAGCACCGCCTTATCAAATTTTCTTTTGTTACCGGCAAAGGCTTCAAAAAAATCTTTTACGGTTGAGTACAGGAGTTTAATGCCGGGCGTGCGTTCCAGTATTTTGTCAAAGAGGTCAACCAGTTTACTTACAATAAAAGAAGACGAGATATAACCTACCAGGATAACGATGAGCGTTACCAGTATAAACCCAAGTCCGGGTATTTTTTTAGGATTGCCATACGCATCGGTACCCAGTAAGGTCGGCGAAAAATATCCGATAAGACTGGGCAGAATATTATCAATAAAATTAAATAAAGCGGTAACGGCATATATAGTAATAGCTATAGGTGCTAAAATAATTAGCCCCTGCAGGAAGTACTGTATGATCTTTTTAAATATATGTGGCGATTTCATGTGTTGCTGCGTTTTGCATCCCAAAAGTAACCTACTTCTATTGGCTGATAAAATAAGCTTGTGTAAAGTTGTGTGTTTTTAATTGGAAAGCAATCTGTTAGCGAAGATAAGGCTGGGGCAAATTTTATACCACTGACGAGCCGTGATCGTATATAAACGAACAATTGTTTGTGTGACCTTTTTATACCGTTGGTCGAAAAAACGGATGGAAACTTTGGTAACGATAAAAGTTTCTATAGTTTTGTGCCCGATATTATGATAACAGAAGCAAACACAAAAGTGCGGATCCGGGATAAGGCGAAAGAGTTATTCTTGCGATATGGTATTCGCTCTGTTTCCATGGATGATATTGCCAACCAGTTGGGTATGTCGAAAAAAACCATCTATCAGTATTATACTGATAAGAATGAACTGGTTGATGCGGTGGTGGAAGATGAGGTAATGGATATGCAGCAGGATTGCATGAAGTGCGGTGAGCATGCAAAGGATGCAATTGAGGAGATCTTTTTAACCGTTGACCAGGTAGTAGAACAACTGAGTAGTATGAACCCGATGATCTTATATGATATGGAAAAATTCCATATTCG
>DASUVL010000243.1:0-17165 GCA_036379015.1 Niastella sp. | reverse complement strand
CATAAGCCAGCAACGTAGGCATAGGTACCTTTGCGCCTTTTGTAAACTTGACTTTTTCATTCAGTTTAAAGTCGCTCTTAAAATGTACAATAGTCCATTCAGTTGCTTTACCAAAACCATTTGTTACATTATTTGTGAACTGCTCCCTGCTACCCAGTAACATGAATCCACTCTCATCAATCGTTTTTTCCAATACAGTTCCGGTGAAAAGTCCTTCTTTAAAAGTTATATAATTTAGTGCATCTTCCGCTGTTAAAGTCGCCGGCTTTTTGAAATGTTTCATCACCATGGCGCTTAAACCCGTCATCATATCATTAAACTCGTCGCCATCTACATCGGCAAATAATTCTTTCAACCGGCTTCCTTCACTCAGCGTTTGCATCCAGGCTTTCTGATCCCCCTCAGGCACCTTTGTCACCAGTTTCATGGCTATCTTGTCGCCCATATTTTCGCGATGCAGGCTGCCGTCAGTTAATATGTGCAGCACTTTATCCCGCAGATCATTATTGATGCTCAGGTAATCCTGGTCTTCAAACCGCCATAATATCGCTTTAATTATCAAATCGCGCAGGATGGTTTTCTTTTTGCTGTCGGTTTCGGCATTCCATTTGGTAACATAGGTATTCAATGCCGTTACCCGCTTTGTGATAAGATCAAGAAAGTTTTGCAGGCCTTTTTCAAACTGCTCTACCGTGCCAAGACCATAACCAATTTCATACAGTGCTTTCTCCTGGTCGATCCTATCCTTCCACGTTAGCTTTACGAATAAATCATAAACCTTTTTATCCACCCCATCGAGGAGTGTGGCAATTTCAAACGCTTTTTCTTTGTCAACTTCATCACTCTTCTGAAGGTCTTCAAAAAGTTCGCGGGTATAGGTCTGCTTTAATTGATATTTGACCTTATACTTATTTTTGGGTAACCAGCCGTCTGCCTTGTCAAGGTCTGCCTGTTTGTAAACACCGTTCTCGTCTTTGGGTATATCTGCCAGTTTCGATTCTTCAAAGAAACCGGTGAAATCGTGGCTGCCGCCTTTAAATAATGAAATGTATTTTTTACCGCCGATAACAATTTTGCCACCCTTTTCATATTGAATATCCTCCCCGAACGTAACAGCCAGGCCATATGGGAACAGGTATACTCTTGAGGGTAAACTTAAGACCACGAAGGCTGCATTACCGGGTACCGAAAAGGAATTCAGGTTCTGTATTGCATCGTATTCTTCCACCACATATGGGCACATGCGCTCGTTTACTTCGTTATATATGTCGGCATTGGATACTGCCCATTCTTCTACCGTCAGGTCAGTTTTGTTCTTGCCTGCATCTTCCAAATGCTTTTCTGCATTGCTCATGGCTGTTTCATCAGCCTGTTGTTTCGCGATCTTCGCCTGTAAGGCTTCGGCATATTTACTCCAATCTGCGTCTACACTGATCTTTTGCTGCAGATAATCGGCCAGTGCTTTTTGTTTTGTTTCATCCAGCGATCGCATACAGGCTGGCAGGTTGGCCATAAACCTTCTTACACCTTCATCATTATGCGGACCATGTTTGGCCAGTGCATTTTCCATTGCCTGCTCTTTGCTCAGCGAAGCAATACTGGTTTGCAGTTCCTTTATGTAATTTGCTATTACGGCTTTGTATAGCTTTTTCCGGGTGAGCCCCAACTGCACCAATACCCCCTTACCTATATTATCACTGATCTTTTCGAGCAGCGGCTCTACCTTCTTCAGCGTTGTGCGCAGTTTCTTTTCTGCAGCGGCATCGTTCGCTGGATCACTGTCTCCCAATTCCTGCATGGCGGCTTTTATTTCAGCCAGCGCATCTTTTACCTGCTTGCGTTCTTCTTCAGTATATACATACGTGTCATTCCAAACGCCTTCGCTAATGCCCAGCAGCTCATTGGCGAAATCTTTCAACTCGCTCAAAGACGCCGTTTCAAAATCGGGCATGGTTTCGGTCCAGTCCTTTATGGTGTTTACATCGTCATTTACTTTGGTACGATCTTTTATCCATGCATCTATTCCCTCCGTAAGCGCAATCGCTTCGCCCTGCGTTAACACCAACTTATCATTAATGGTTACATCGGCGAATTTTACATTCAGCCGCATACCCAGCAATGGCGTGGCAATAGCGCCATAACCGCTGAATCGGCCATTACCACCCGATACCTCAAGCAGCTGCATATCAAAATCTCCCACCCGAACGATCATACCCGCTATAGCACTGTATAATGGCTTAAACACCCCAGTGTCGCCGCTATTGGCTGCATCGTCCTTGCCGCATTCGTACACCCGTTTCGGCATGGTATGCAATACCACCGTTTCGCTCCACGAACCATTGATGCCATTTTTCACCGGCTGCACCTGGGCCTCATAAGTATTGTCGGGTTCCAGACTGAACAAATGAAATACAGTATCCGTGAGGAACTGCTTGTTCCAGTCGTAGTCATTGGTTTTGGCGCCGGTGGTATCCTGTTTGCGGTACTGTATATTCCAGCCATCTATTGATGGTGCATTGCTGATATGCCACCACCATTTTCCACTGCGTTCACCCAATCCTTCACCAAACAGCTCAGGTTTGCCGATGTTATTAACGACAAACGGATCGAGCCCGCCATAGGTAAATACACAAGTCTGGCTGTACCCATTGTTCTGATAGGCATCTCGTCCATCTTTATCATAAGCCTGTACGCGCCATACATATTGCATACTGTCCTGCAAACGTGGTTCGCCGGGGCCATATAGCAACATGGCATTATCGGTAGCAACACTATAAATGGGCGTGCTGCTGCGCACAATATATTCGGGATTGCTGCCTTTGGGTCGCACCTCGAACAATTCAAAGCGATACCCTGTACCCGATGAACCGGTGACAAACGAAGGGGTATTGCGTATGCTCCAGGTAAAGCTGAGGAACTGCGGATCTTTTCTATCGACCCTACTGTTGCATAATGGAAAGTTGAGTAACGGGGCTTCATTTTTCTGAAAGAAAAAGATGTTACAGCCATCATTACTAATGGCTACATCATCACTGCGATTATAATCATAGGCAGTTACACATATTCGGTACGCGCCTTCGGGCAACGCTTTGGTGCGTTCATAATTATCACGACTGAACCCGTTTAAAAACTGCAGATGGTCCGATACCAGGTATTCATTCAGCTGGGTACCTGTAATGATCTGCGGCATGCCGGGCATGATGGTTATTGCCGAAGGCCGGTAGGCCGGATCTGTTTGCATGATCGCCCGTCCGTTCAACTCCACTTTTAACCGTAGCCGTACGGCATACGAAGATTGACTGAGATCATTCAGCGTTAATATCACCCGCAACTTATCATTGCCGGGCGCTGCATAATCGGCCAGGTACACGCTGTATGGCGGCACCAACTGCAACGACGCTGTTACCGGATGAATGGTTTGTGCGCCGGCGCTGTTATAACCAAACAGCCCTGTAACCAACAGCATGCTGTAAATAATCCATGTCAAGGCCTTCCTGCTTGTCTTCATTCGGATATCGTGACTACGGTTCATACACTTAATGTGATAATACGATAATGTGATAATTTGATAATGGAATACAGAAAAACAAATGTGCTAATGTGATAATTTGCTAATGTGCTAATCTTTAAAAACTAAAATTGTATCCCATCGTTACTGTCAACTCTGAAAATTGCGGGCGGGTTACCACCGCCTGCTGATGCAAATAATTTACGGCAGCATTTAAACTATGCCGCCCTGTCATTTTTTTATTTTTGGCATTGCCGGCGCCATTAGGCGCAGGATTACTTTGCGCCTGCGGCGTAAATGACGCCTGCAGCGAATTGTTCCATACGCCATTGCGACTGGTAACATTGTTCACCGTTGCTTTTGTAATGTTGTAGGATGAAGTTGCATTAAGCCTGAACTTCTTCTTAAATAATCCTTTTGCAGCGCTTACTGAAGGACCGGTAAAATACGTACGCGAACCCGGCATATCCTGGATATAATAATTGCCGCCGGCAGTTACAGAAAGATCTTTCTGCACCTGGTTAAACGTATAGCCCGCATTGGCGGTATAAAAATTACTTTTCTGCGGCGCTTCGCCCTGTTGTGATGGCTGTGCATCACCGGCCAGCTGGTAATTAAGCGTAAGCATTATTCCATGCCGCACGGTCTTATTACCAAACTGATAGGCCACCACGCCGTTATAGCTTGTATTTACCTGATAAAAATTGAGCGAGTCGAGCGGGTTATTAAAATAAGGATCGGGCACCGGACGCACCCGGGTATATGTTGTAAAATTCGAATAGGCCCCATTCACCATCCAGTGCTGGTTGGGTATTACGCTGATATTTCCACTACCTACAAACCTGCGCGTAGTGGTTGTTTTTGTTTTATCGAGGTTATTATCCTGTATACCTACATTGGCCGATAACTGCACGCGGCTGTTTAACAATTGTACCGAAGGTGCAATTGTTATATTACGCATATCGTTTACAAGGTTGTAAGCGCCCAACGTAGTATAACCGGGCGCTACCCTTTCGAACCGCATTTGAATACTGTAAAAATTACCGGTATATCCCAGTCCGGCCTGCAACGCATCGAAGTAAATGGTAGAGGCGGTTGGTGAAAAGAATTTTTTCAGAAAATTGAATTGGCCCTGCACACTGTCTTCTTCGGTTTTAACTGCGCGTATATCGCGGTTAAGCACCGATACCGAATACTCCACATCGGCAAACACACGCTTAAAGAAAGATTGCCGCACACTCACTGCCACCGCAGTATTTTCCCTCGGCGTAAGCGTGGCATCTGCAGGAACAAAAGGAATGGAATTCACATCGTCTTTTGCCTTGAAAAATGCAATGCTGTAACTATTGCCTTTATCTTCATACCCCGCTTTCCATCCCCATCCCCTGCGTTCAAATGCAGCGCTGTTATACGTTTCTTTATTATTTACATCGAACGGAACTGCTTTTTGTAACACACCATATATACCGGCTGCCCGCCATTTACCCGGACTTAACTCAACCCCTGCCCCATTGAACATATGACCTGCCAGGGTATAGTTGCTGAAGGTCATACTGGTGTTGCCAAAATACCCCCGGGCCCATTTATACGATGGCGCAAACTGAAACCGGTTGAAAGGCTGGGCAAAATTACGTCCCTGGTTACTATAGCTGAAGGTAAACGGCATATTATAACCGAAGAGGTTAATATTGAGATTACCCTGTAAAAACCAGTTGAACGGATCGCGCCGCGATTGTATGCCCGAAGCCGTATAGGCTACGGAATTGGCGCTCACCGATCCATTGATCTTTATGCCTTTTTTTACCCCCAGCTCGTCGAGGGCCTGGGCATGCAACACCTGCCTGCCCATGAGGCAACAAAGCAGTACGGTGAGGGATTTGGCGGTTGTTTTCATTGGTTGTAGGGTTTGGGATAAGGTTTCTGGTTACAGGTTTCAGGTTACAGGTTACAGGTTTCAGGCTTAACTTCCCTGTACCTTGCAACCTGTAACTTGTAACATCTTTTATCTTTTTATCACAAACAGCACATCCCGGCTGTCGTTTTCTGCAATTACTCGTAATACATATGTTCCATTGCTTGTATTTCCCAGTACAAACTGGTCGTCGGTAATAAGTACCGGGTCGTATGCGCGGCGTACAATTTCACGGCCGGTCCCCATATCCTGCACCAGCATGATCAGCTTTTGTTTGCGGGTTAATTTCACACGTACCGAGAACTGGCCGGTATTGGGATTCGGATATAAGATCACCGTATCGATCACCTGCACAGGTGGTGTGTATACCAACCCTGCATCAGGATCGTATGTATTTATGTACACCGTTTTTCTGAGTGTGTAGGCGCAGCCTTTAAAATACCCGGTCATAGTAACCCAGTAATTACCCGGACTACTGAATTTAATACGGGGCGATGCTCCGTTCTCAATGACCTGCGCCGCCGGATCAAAACTCCAGTGCACCGAATCGGGTATGGGCATCGACACTTCTTTTATCACCAACGTATCCAACGCATTTTTACCCGATGCAACCAGGAAGTTGACCTCAGGCATTGCATTGGCGGGGTTGATGACCACTGAATACGCAGCCTGACAATTATTAAGATCTTTTATAACCACATTGTAGGTTCCGGCAGGAAGGTTGTTCAGTACCGCATTATCCTGGAAAGAATTACCATTATTAGCCGAGTATTTGTAAGGAGGCGTACCGCCACTGGCCTGTACCGTAATACTGCCGTTTGATCCAACACAAACAGGTTGAGTGGTTGTAACGGCCGATAAAGCAGCTGCAGGTTGTGCAACAAATACGGTATCGTGACTAAAGCAACCGGCCCCGTCAGTTACATGCAGCATATATTTTCCGGCATTTATACCGGCCAGCTGGTCAGTTGTGTTGGCAAAGCTTTCCCACTTATATTGATAAGGCGGTTGTCCGCCGGTAGCCGTTACCTTAATAGCTCCATTGTTTCCACTGAAACACGACACATTGGTAACTGCATTCGCAAACAATACAGGCGGTATCATTGAAACGAGGCGAACATTGGTTGTCCACCGGCAATCGTATTTATCTTTTACCACTACACCATAGGTGCCGGTGTACAAACCGGTAAATGTATTGGCAGTTTGAAACGTATTACCGTTATCGATGCTGTACTGATAAGGAGCTCGTCCGTTTTGGATATCAATGCCAAAAGAACCAGTAGCAGTTCCCGGGCAACCTACCTCCTGCTTATTAATAATGGTTCCCTGTAACGGTTGTGTAGGCTGAGTGAGCTGAATGCTTTTACTCAACGAACAACCACGTCTGTCTTTTACGGTCACTATGTAATTTCCAGCCGCCAGCTGATCAAATACAGGCGAGGTTTGATAAGCACCGGTTCCCAGGGCATACTGGTAACCACTTTCACTTCCGCCCGAAGCGGTAACGGTGATGCTACCGTTGCTGCCGTTGTAACAACTTACAGAAACGCCTTCATAGTCTGAAGCCTGCATGGTAAAGTCCATGGGAATTGGCGGCAGACTGATGTAATACGCCCTGTTATCTTCTATCGTACAACCTTTGGCATCCTCCACTTTTACATAATAATCGCCATTAATTGTAAGCGGTGTATTTTCTGTAAACGCCGTATAATGTAATTTATCACCAATTGAATAATAGTACAGGTAATTGCCATTACCACCGGCAGCAGTAATTTTAATACGGCCGCCATCGGCTTTACACGCGGCATCGGTTGTTTGTACATCGGTGATCTGTAGCTGGGCAGGCTCTGTTACGATCACTGCCCGCGAAATCATTTTACAGTTCAATGTTGATCTATTATCCAACACCTGCACCCGGTACGTACCAGGCTCCAGGGAACTGATCTGCGTATCATCGGGAAACCAGAAATTCTCGTGCTGCCAGTTGCTGCCATCCCAGTATTCCCAGTAATAAGAATAAGACCCTGAACCGCCACTTGCTACTACACTTACCGAACCATTGTTAAAACCATTACAGGTAACCGGTTGTGCAGTCATAGTGGCCATGAGCTCGCTACGCTGCGGTACTGCAACAGATCGTTCATAAATATCATTACAGTTTTCATCAACCGGCTTTGAAGTGGTCAGTTGATAATTGCCTGCAGCCAAACCCGTGAACAAACCATCTGTATTACTGCTTACAGTGGTACCGTTATTTTTCAAAGTAAACACATAGCGGCCACTGCCCCCATTGCCCTGCACATGAATAGCGCCATCATTGCCACCGTAGCAGCTTACGCTATCTGTTTGCAGTATAGTTGCAGTAAGCACCGGTGGGGCAAGAAGTGTAACGGTTGTATCCCAGCCGGCGCAGGTAAGACGGTCGGCGTCAAGCACCTTTACCTGGTACCTGCCTGGCAACAGGTTTTCGAAGAAATGATTTACATCGGTACCCGCCGGGGTTTCAGTTATCTTCGTTTCATCTTTCCATAACTGATAGATATAATTGCCCATTCCCTGCGATACGGTTACGGCAACGCTGCCATTGGCCGGATCATAACAGGTAGGCTGATTGAATATTGCCGATCCCTGTGTTTTCACCGGTTCTGTTAACACCACCTCAACGTTTTTTGGGGGTGCACAGGCGTTTTGCATATAGATGATATATTTATCGGCCGGCAAACCGGTTCGTTCAAATACATCACCCGAAATGGTAGTGTATTCTGTATTTAATTCAGGATGATTGCTCGCCGTTATTTTAAACTGGTAGCCGCTGCTAGGGTCACCGCCACTTGCCTGTAATTTTAAAGCGCCATCATTGGCTGCAAAACACGAAACATTCGAAGAAGAAAGTGGCGCTAATGCAAGGGGTGGCAATTCACCAATATTAATAATTAATGGCGTAAAACACATACCATTATTTTCACCGGGGTTCACGACCCACAATGTGTAATCGCCTTTGGGCAGGTCATTTATCTCAATGGGTGCGGGATCAGTTGATGTAGGCACACGTACAAACCCGTCGCTTTGTTTTTCTATATTACCACAGGTGCTATTAATGCTTCCATCAGGGTTAACAGTGATGGTACAGGGGCTGGTATCAGTGCCGATCTTAAGTAACCAGCGCACTTGTTGAAAAGGTGTGCTGATGGCATCGTATGGAATTATTATCTGTCCGTTATTAGGGGATGCAGGACAGGACGGTTTTATAATAAATTTTGACTTGGTAAGCGTTGGCGGCGGTGGTAAAAAGGTAAAAACAGACGGGGTAGACCATTCGCTGTAAAGCCCCTCTGTACTGTAAGCCCTTACCCTGAAATAAACATTCTGACGTTCTGTTATATTATTATTGAAAAGAGTCTGTTGTGGTGTAAACCGGGCAAAACGATCCGTATTGCTGTTTGTGGGTGTAAGTGTTCTCCAGTTTTGCACGGTTACATAATCAGGCAGGTGACAATCAAACCCGGGTTCCCAAACAGGAGGCCAGAAATCTCCCTCCAGCCAGCGTCCGCAGTTATCATTTTCATCATAATAGTATTGGAAAGATTTATCAGGATTCAATACCTGGGTACCCTCACTTTCCAGTGCGAATTGCCACTCATACCTCAAATCGGTATTATTTGGGTGCACATCGGTTTTCAGTTCCAGCACATTATTGGCGCAAAAAGTCGTCAGATTACGATCTGGCTGCGGTTCCGGATAATCTGGTGTTGGAATGCTATACCTGATCATCAGGTCTGCATAGGTATGGGAGTAATCATGGTAATTATCCAATCTCCCTAAGGGAACATATTTTCCCGGGGCATAATTACGAAGGTCTACATTCATCCAGGAGTCTGTCTCGTGTCGGTCAGGGTGACGGCCCCCGCCCCCGCCAGCACAATCATCGCCTACAGCTCTTTCGTTATGGGTAACCATCCCCACATTGAACGCGGTACTGGCGGAGCTTATAGTAAAAGGATTAAGAAATATATTCTCATCAGATGGGCCAAAGGCTTCTTCCTTTTTGATACACTTAGTCCCACATGGGCCATAGTCGCAATTCCAGGTTATTAAATTCCTGTTATCATCCCAACTATTTTTATAAAACCTGAATCGTGAACCATAACTGTCTCCATCATGATAATCCGAATACAAACGGATAACTTTTAATTCTATTTTACAAGACTGTGCATCTGCTCTGTTTATAATAAACGTGCAAATAATGGCCAGGAATACTTTCAATAACTTTGTCATAGAATAACGTTGATTAATACTGAACAGATACAGGTTTACTCATCATAGTGGTTTTACCACTCGTCCATTCAGCCTTTATCCTGTACGCGTATGTATTTCCTATTTTTATTGCTTCATCCGTTACCGATTTTTGGGCGCCGGTGAGTTTTTTGTACAACAGGTAGCCCTGGTTGTTTACCGACCGGTATATATAATACACGGCAGGCTCCTGGTTGTGCTTCCATTCTACACTGATCTGTTTTTTATCGCGATTCACCAGTGCTTTTATGTCTTTAATGGCAGGGCGATACGCCGTTTCGTATACGATATCACCACTGCGGTCTTTCGACTGATTACCGGCTTCATCATACGCAACAAGCTCATAATAATATTTACTGCCTGCCTGTACAGCTGTATCCATCCATTCGTGTATTTGATTGGCCGAATCGGTAAACACGATGTCTTTATTAAAACTGCCTACCTGCGAACTAACCCGGTACAATACCTGTTTCACTACATCGGAGCTGGTGCTGCTTTTCCATTTCAATAAAATACCGGCAACGGTATCCTGTGGCCGGCCGTAGGTAAATACAGGCGCGGAAGGGGCGATCTTATCGGGCCTGTTCAAGGTAAATATGTCGCTGTATTCTGATGGATTGTATACTTTATCTACAGCAACCACCCTGTACAGCACTTTTTCTGAAAGCGTTTGTATGGTAACGGTATCGGTGAAACTGTTTTTCCGAAGCACACGGCGGGTTACTTCGGTAAACTCTTCGTGCGCAGCATTGGCACGAAATACGCGATATCCTTTAAGGTCCGCTTCGGTATTGGCATTCCATTCAAGATGCACAATACCCGTACTGTCTATTTTGCCTTTTACTCCAACCGGCATGGCAGGCGGCACCACATCGATCACCTGCCCCAACGCAGGCAATGAATACACCATCCGGTTATCAGTTGTTTTTATTTTTAACCGGTAATAGCCATCGCCGGCTGGTTTTTCATCAGTAAATGAAATAACGTCTTTACCAAGCGCAGGAGATATGTCTTTAAAAGGTCCTTCTGCTTTGGCAGCGCGTGTTATAAAAACCGAGGTGGTTTTACTTTTTAATAAAGCCGATAAATGCCATTGCAGCAAGATCTTTTTATTGTCGATAGATGCTATGGTATCGAGAAAAGGTAAATCGATCGCGGCTGCGCCACGACCGTTCACTACCTGCGAATACGGACCAGATTCACCGAAAGGTGTTAATCCTTTAATACGATAATACCAGGTAGTTTCATTATCAGTAAGGGTGTCGATGAAATAGTTGAACTGCTGATTGGGTTTGTCGGTAGAATTTATTACAGGCAGATCTGTTACCGGCTTAAAGTTTTTGCCGTCGCCCGACCGCTCAACCATATAGGCTGTATAAATTCCTTTATCTATGTTCGATAACCATTGCAGGCGGGCAAGGCTGTCGAGAAAATGTACCGAAAATTCACGCGGCGGTGAAAGCCGGATGATCTCCTGCAATGATGTAACACAAACGCCGGGGTCAATGGTAACGCCTTTGGGTTGCTGCGCTACAGATATTTTATAGGCATACCGCTCCCCTTTTTTAACCGATCTGTCAACAAACCGTAATCCGGCGGCATTGGCGGCTGCGGGCGACAGATCGCATGCCAGCAACATAAAACCAAACCGCATGTCGGCCTCGCCCTGTTTTATAATAAAATCGCCAATACCTTTTTCGGGTGCAGTTACCTGAAATTCTTTACTGTAAATGGCTTCTTTCACCAGCGCAACCCGATCATCTTTTACAGCCATTTGTTCCATTTGTGCTTCGGCAACCGGGCGAATGGGCGCGGCCGTTAATTGCTGGGCCTGCTGACCTGCCAGGTCAACGGGTTTTCCATCACGGGCTACCACAAAACGTTCAATGATATAGCCATGCCGGTTGCCCGAGAGCCATGCCATCTGTGATGCAGGCGCCCATCTGATTACAATGGAATCGTACCGTGGACTGGCCAATGTAATTATAGCATGTTGCTGTTGCTGTGCCAGGGAAGCACCTGAATACAGCACACAAAACAATACCATCAATTGGTATACGGTTTTCATAGTTAGGGGTTAAATAGGGCGTTATTTATACAGGATATTAATATTTACTGTTGATGTTACCGTATTGGTACCGGGTAAGCGGTAACCCACTTCAACACCATATTGCTGATTGGCTTCAATTTCGGGATACGTTGTTGCCATCAATTGCTGAATGGCAGCCGGCATTCCCTGGCTGTTACCCGATAGATACTTGGCCACCGCTTTCGACAGCAACTCATGATAATCCTGATACGTTACATATGACAGGAAATACATGATACGGAAACGGCCTGCCATAGGCGGTGCCGAACCTGCCTCCACGGCATCTGCTGTTAGCTGATAAACGGCAGCATCATTATTGAACACACTCACTGCATTCAATGGCACTGTACCCAGCTGGGTAACATTACGGCGTTCAATTTTTATATTATCATCCAAAGGATATGACTGGTACAACAGGGGAATGATCTTGTTTTGCAACCAGTTATTAGCTGGTACTGCACTGGCAAACAGCAGCGACCTGGTTTTATCGCCATCGCCGCTCAGCTCAAATTTGTCGAAGGTCTCGTAACTGTCGAACCGTTTACCGATCACCGGCACATAGTCTGTAGCAATATCCATCAGATCCATCGTATTGGATGTTGCACTCATTTTTTCACGGAAGGTGGCATACTTACTGGTCCTGAAAGTAGATTCCAGTAACGATGTTTCGGTAGCAGCCAGGGCCACGCCTTTTAATGTTTTCTGGCTCACCGTGGTAACATTATCGTCATCATCCTGGATGGTGGTGCTTTGTACGGTTACATTATCATTGGCCGATACCGCATTGGCGGGCGTTTTAACAATGCCCATGTGATAGATCATTTCAGGCGTCAGGTTGGCAGGCAGATCAAAATTCACCTGCGCTTTATCAGCATCATATCCAACAGCGGCATTGACCGCATTGCCGTCACTGCCTTCGAAGCGGGCATTATATTTCCAGCTTCCGTCTTTGTCGTTTTCAACGAACAGGTAAGGCTGTCCTCTTTTCAGTTTAATATAGCCGTGCCCATATTCTTTTGAGAAGAAGTTATACTGCTGGTTAACCGGGTAACTGTATGCAATATTCTCTGCAGGTATATAACCCGGTGCTGTTCCTGTATGGAAGCTTACCGATTTGGTCTCATAATCAATTTTACCATTTTCAGTAAGCGGCTGCCATGTTGAGCCGGTCCATTTTTCAATATGCAGTTTAACAAAAGCTACCAGGTCGGCATCTGGTGGCAGCACATCGCGGAAGTTCAGGGTAGCAGCATCTTTACCGTCGTTCCATTCAACATCGCCTTTAATATCTCCGGTTTTTGTATCGGTCAGTTTAAATTCATCCATTTTTATCTGGTACGTATTTACCACATCTTCATCATTCATCATACTGAATGATTTTTCTACAGCCAGATTAAATGCTACTTGCGGCGAACTGAAGACGCTGATATCCTTTGCAGCATCACCGGGTTGCATATCATTGATGATCTTTATATCGAACTCTTTACCGCCAACAATCTCACACTTTGAACCTACCTCCATTTTTATAACGGCTTTTCCTTTTACCAAACCACCTAAAATAGAATACTTTACACCAACAGCGCCTCTGAACCAGGCGGGGTTCGGCAGTTTAGCCTGCAGTAAAGCCGCAGCCGACAGGTATAAAATATCAAACTCTCTTTTCTTACCCAGTATTTTTACTCGAACACCTACCCGCCCCTGCAGGTATGCATATGCCTGGCCCGAAGCGTACCAGCCATTAATACCAATGGGGCCGCTGCTGCCTTTACAATGCGCCTCGCCGTAATCGCGCAATAAGATATCCGCGCCTGCACCCAGGCCCAGAAAGGCATATAAAAAGCCGCCATCATTTCCAATACCGACTGCCGCTTTAAAATGCATTCCAAAACCCACACCACGTCCGGTACTCATGGCATTTTCCTGAGCCATAAAATTATCTGTAATGTCGAGTGTTTGGGTTACCTGGGGCGGAGGCGGTGGCATATCTTCTACTTTGGTGCCAGCCATAAAATAACTTTGGGTCATAGCCAGCCCGGCAACATTTAAACCCATCATTTGAGAAGGACGGCCAACGTACATCCACCATTGACCGGGTTCAAAATGTATCACGGCTTCCGCTGCCAGGTTATTTGGTCCTACGCCTTTTATCAATTCATATACATTGATATAGGTTTTTATATTGGCATGAAAACTATGATTGGTATTATCATAGCGCATATATACTTTGGCTGTAACAGGCGCCTTTGCCTGGTCACCTTCCTTATGCTGCACCAGGTTGCTAAAGAAATAACCCGAACCATCAAATTGCACATATCGTAATGCGCCCCCGGTAGAGAACATTACTTCAAACATCACATCTGCATTAAACACAGCAGCTGTAGGATCGGTGGCAATGGTAGCGCCGGCTACGAAACTGAAGCCTGCATCACGGGAAGGAATATATGTTAAGAGTTCGTCCGCATTTTTCATACCCAACGTATCTGAGTCAGGCATACTATACGGGTCGGGAACCGGCGGCCGTTCCATATGGTACGACAAACCACCCAGCAACCGGCGAATAGAAAAACCGGTGGCTACAGGAATACGAATAGGCACAAATGCATCGGCATGCCAGTACCTGTAATCATCTTTTGAACCAAAGATCGCATGCGCCACTATCTTTTGCGGCAATCCTGGTAACTTGAGCGACAGCTTACCTTTAAATCCATCACCATACACGGGATGATCTTCGTACAAATTAATTAAACCTGAGAGTTGAAAAGCACTGGTTTTACAATCGATCAACACATCGCCTACTTTTACTTTGTCAAACTTCCATCGGGTGCGTGTTCTTTCATACGAAACTTTGCCATTGCTGATCGTTTCTTTTTGTTCCTGCACCGTACCCAACACCATAACACCGGCAGTAGCGCTGAAGCCTTTATCTGAGGCATTCATCAATCCCATACGCACATGTGCACCAATAGCAAACTGACCCGATGATAATCCCAGCGAAATATCATCGAAACCGCAACTGAAGGCGCCAATCTTAAAGCCTATACTTCCGTCGAGGCTCAGCGTGCCTTTATGCACATAAGGCTTTTGCGTACTGATGGTAAGGTCCTGAAATTTGATGCCGGGCGCTTTCAGCACGCCCTTGTTCAGATCAACTCTGCCATGCAGCACAGCACTGGGAATAAACTGCCCCCTGTATTTTTCAATTTTTACCTGGCTATTGGGGAATAAATGAATATCACCTATAAATGTGTGAAATATTTTTTCTTCGGTTGTTTCCAGCGAAAACGCATAATAGGTATCATCCTGACGGGTTTCAATAGCAGCCATGTAATGCATGGCACTATCACCTAAAAAGGAAATATTGACATCACCTTTTAATGTGCCCCCTATTACTTTATTATGCTGCAACTGCACCTCTACATAATCTACCGACAAAGGCCATCCGCTGGCAGAGGCATCGCCTAATTTAATGATATTGGCCGCGCTGAATGTTCCTGAAATACCGCTGTTGTCGATGGTCATGTTGCTGGCGCGTACTACGGGGCGTTCGCCCTTTTCGTTGTTCAGCTGCGGCGGCAGATAAATGTTCAGCTGTTTCAGGTAAAAGCCTTTCCATAAATTGGGTTCGCCATCCCATGCCGCCAAATCGCCGGAGGTAAGCATTAGGCCATCGGGATTGGCTACATCGCTCATGTCAATAGCGGCTTCCTTTACTTCAAATCCAAAATCTTTAACGCCCTTGATAGAGAACGGGGTAATATCTACCCGGGCCAGTATATTATGCAGGTCTTTGGCATTTATTTGAAAGGAGGCAGTAACAATACTGTCTTTTTCATTCATTGGCTCAAGCCAGTCCTTTTCAAATTCAAATTGCCCCTTCAGGTTAACACATTTAAACCCATTGCAATCCCATTCAATATAATTACTGCGATCGCCCGGCAATACCAGATCAACTTTACCGCTTATAGGAATAACATGGGTGCTCACCAGTTCGAGACGGGTACCGGCAGCGGCCGCAATTCCACCCGGCGTAAAAGCTACATTTACGGCTGCAAATGACAGTTCTTCATCAGTGCCTGGTAAGGCAAGCTGTGCATAGATATCAAAAAAAGCGCCTTTAGTGGTAAAGCGGGCTTTGTCGATGGCAATAATATAGGCTTTCCCATTTATCTCTTTGAGAATACCAATAGGCAAAGAAGCCATGTCGGATTCTTTGAATTCACCAACAAGCCGGTTTTCGCTTTTTATTTTTTGTACAGTGGCTGAAATCTTTGACACCAATGCAGAAGAAGTGTCTGCATTATTTGTCCCGAATGTTTTCGGGGTAAAATAACAGGTCAGGGCAACAAGCACAATGATGCACTTGTTCAGGGCACGGGGCATTCTCATGGGTTCGGACAGGGTTAACTGTGATAAAGATATTGGTTGCCGTAAATTAAAAAACAGTTTCTGATCTTGCAAACAGGTGCTTTTCAATTTTTAACGCATTGGGTAAAATACCCATTTACCTAAAAGCATAACCGATATTTGAAACAAAACGGGAAACGGTAAAGCTGGTGGTAGCATCACGGCGATACATTGTCTTTATGACAGGGTGTAAAACAAAACATAAACAGGCCGAAAGGCAACATAGCAAAAATGATTGCAGTTCCATAGACGATACGAATTTTTAAGTTAGGGCATACAAATACCTGATCACCTTACAGTGATCACCTGCATATCCCTTTAAAACAAGTTGTCTGATTTTATTCCTTTCGCCTTTCTGGTTGGCAGCAATTGAAAGATTTTACCGAGATGGTAGAATGGACTGCAAAAATAGTAGATAATTTGGCATTTTAAAATTTTGCACTGGATAAGTTAATCTTTTGGCCTGTTTGTACCAGGATCCGGTAACTTTTTACTCCAACGCCATCATTCGGACATAATTTTTTACATACAAATTATGTCCATATACATACAGCACCAGGCAATTCACATACATTTCATTTATATATATCACATCCCCAAGTAACTTGTATCGTTTTTACAGCACATGTTCGTTGCTGTTTATCAGTACTTTATATTTTATTGATCAATTTAACCCCCAATGAAAAAATTGTTTGCCCTTCTCGTATGCACAGGTTTGGTTACCGCCGTATCGGCCACTAATATGCTTAAAACACCAGCCGCCCGCAATTCCATCACTTCGTTTTATGGCGCCGATAGCACCCCTGTTGCCAAAACGTATCATTACCTGGTTTTTAAACAACCTAACAACAGTTTCGGGTACGACATATACGCCGGGTTAAAAAAAGTAATTCACCAGGAAAACATTCCTGGTCAGCCCGGCAACAATGGATTTATTACAAAAGAAGCCGCCACCAAAG
>DASUVL010000242.1:0-7146 GCA_036379015.1 Niastella sp. | reverse complement strand
TCAAAGAGCAGGTGATTGCATATAAAAAACTGGCTGAAGGGTATTTGTTGAAGTAGCAGGAAGAAAGGTAGAAAGCAGAAAAGCGCAATCGTTTGCTTAAAGCTTTTCCATAAACGCTTGCAACTGGTAGCAGCATGTTGGCGTCTCAAGGGCTAATAAAACTATAAATCATAAACTGTATTTGCTTGCCTCGACTAATCGGGGAAGCATGACGTGAGCCGCTGTATTTACCCGTCCAAACGGTCATCGGGGCGGGCTTTAAGCTCTATTCCAAATCTGTATTATGAAAAGAAGAAAATTTATTGCTTCCCTTGGTTGGCTGACTGCAGGCTGGGTAATGACGCCTGCAAAAGCATTTGTACCCGTTGAAAAGAAAATAAAAGGCGCCGTGCTGGCAAATGGCAAAGGCCTGAAGGGTGTAGTAGTAAGTGATGGTTATTCCGTAGTGGCTACAGATAAATCGGGGAAATATGAAATGGAATTGCATCCGAATGCTACTGCGATCTTTGTTTCCACCCCTGCCGGTTATGCGTTTACCCACGAAAAAGGATTATCCCGGCATTACCGGATGGTACAGGATATCAATAAACGCAAAGGAATCGACTTTGAACTGGAACCATTGACTGTTGATGATAACAATCACCAGTTTATCATCTGGGCCGATCCGCAGGTAAAACATGAAAAAGATGTAGAAAGGATGATGGCGGAATCAGTACCCGATGTACAGAAATTTGTAAACGCAGCCAATGGTGCCTTACTGCATGGTATAACCGTTGGAGACATTGTGTGGGATAACCAGGCCCTGTTCCCGAGTTATAATGCCGCCGTAGAAAAAATGGGCATTCCTTTCTTCCAATGTATCGGCAATCATGACATGGATTATAACAAAGGCGGCGATGACATGTCTGACGATACCTTCCAACAACATTATGGTCCTACCTGGTATTCATTTAATCGCGGTAAAGTACACTATGTTGTAATGGATGATGTGCGTTACCTTGGTAAAGACCGGGAATACGACGGCTATATTTCCGAAGAACAGTTGAGCTGGTTGCAGAAAGATCTGTCGTTTGTACCAAATGATCACCTGGTGATCGTATGTGTGCACATCCCCGTGCACAGTGAGGTAAAAAATAATGAAGCATTATATGCATTGCTGAAAGGCCGTAATGTACATATCATGTCGGGCCATACCCATTACCATCGCAATGTAATAAAGCATGATATATTTGAACATAACCATGGAACGGTTTGTGGCGCCTGGTGGACGGGTCCCATTTGTGGTGATGGTACACCCTCCGGATATGGTGTGTATTCGGTAAAAGGCACCGAGATGAGTTGGTATTATCAATCAACCGGAAAAGACGCCAATCACCAGGTAAGTTTGAATGTGCAGGACCTGGATGCCGCCAGCAAAAAGTTGCAGGTGAATGTGTGGAATTATGATCCGGCGTGGACGCTGGAGTGTTGGGTTGATGGCGCAAAACACGCTCCCCTGAAACAGGAAAAAGGATTTGATGTATTGGCGGTTGCTTTGTACGAAGGACCCCAACTGCCCAAACCGCGGGGTTTTGCGGAACCGAAAAAAACAGATCATTTGTTCAATGCGGTTATCCCGGCAACGGCCAAACAGGTGAAGGTGGTGGCGATTGACCGGTTTGGGAAGAAATATACGGCGGAATATAACGCCTGAGGTCTGAAGTCAGAAGTCTGAAGGCTGAAGCGTTTGTATTTCCGACTTCTGACTTCCGGCTTCCGACTTCTGCAACTTAGAAGTATAATGACGCATTTAAGTAGCATGAACTTAATATATTTACAGATATAACATACACTAACGACATATGAAAAAAAAGACCTCAGGCATTGTTTTTTGTTTATTGATGTTCTCGTTGAATATACTGGCACAGGAGGTAAAGATCGACAGTGCGATTCGCCCCGGTAGCTATAAATTAAGATTGGGCTTTTTCAAAAGTTATCCCAATTCAAAAAAAGATATCATTTTTGTCGGCAACAGTATTACTCAAGGCATTGACTGGGCAGAATTATTGCAGAATAAGCATGCCCGTAACCGTGGTATTTCGGGTGATATTACCTATGGCGTGTTGGAACGGCTGAGTGAAATAACAGAAGGACAGCCTGCAAAAGTCTTTGTGTTGATCGGAATTAACGATATTGAGCACAATATCCCCGATTCACTGATTGTAAATAATTACCGCCGCATCATCAGGCAGATAAAAGCAGAATCACCCAGAACAAAAATTTATTTTCATACCCTGTTACCGGTGAATAACGAGTTCACACAGTTTAAAAAGCACTATAACAAAGACGAACACATTGCTTTTGTGAACGCGGAGCTGAAGAAAATTGCTGCAGAAGAAAACATTACGCTGATCGATCTGCACCCGCATTTCCTGGATGCATCCAATAAGCTGGATAAACGTTATACCGTGGATGGATTGCATCTCAATGCCGAAGGGTATAAGGTGTGGGCGGGGATATTAAAACAGTATTTATAGAAATGAAAAATAAGAAATGAAGAATTAGGAATGAGAAAGGGAAGAAGAAATATTGATTATTAAATATTGAATGTAGAATGTTGAAATAAAGCAATCGATAAGGTGCCATTTCACGTTTGACCATTCACCATTCACGCAATAACTAACGATTAATAACAAACATACATGCCACAATACATCTTATCATTCGACCAGGGAACTACCAGTTCACGCGCCATCATATTCGATCATGCCGGCTCCATTATTTCCATCGCTCAAAAAGAATTCACCCAGCTATACCCGCAACCGGGTTGGGTAGAACATGATGCCGCTGAAATATGGTCAACGCAACTGGCCGTTGCGGTAGAAGCCGTAAGCCAAGCCACATTGAAAGCAACCGATATTGCAGCCATCGGCATCACCAACCAGCGTGAAACGACCGTAGTGTGGGATAAGGAAACCGGTACGCCGATACATAACGCCATTGTATGGCAAGACCGCCGTACGGCTGCATTTTGTGATCAGTTGAAAGTACAATCCGGTAAATTGATACAGGAAAAGACGGGCCTCATCGTGGACGCCTATTTTTCTGCCACCAAGATCCGCTGGATACTCGATAATGTGGAAGGCGCCCGAAAAAAAGCGCAGGAAGGAAAGCTGGCCTTTGGTACCATTGATACCTGGTTAGTATGGAAGCTTACCGGCGGTAAGGTACATGCAACCGATATCACCAATGCTTCCAGAACAATGCTGTTCAATATTCACACCTGCACCTGGGACAATGAGTTGTTGCAGTTACTGGATGTTCCGGCCTCCATGTTACCGCAGGTTCGTTCATCAAGCGAAGTGTTTGGACAAACAGACCCACAAATACTGGCTGCGCAAATTCCCATCGCAGGTATTGCCGGCGATCAGCAGGCTGCTTTATTCGGACAAATGTGTACCGAAATGGGCATGGTGAAAAACACCTATGGCACTGGTTGTTTTATGCTCATGAATATTGGAGATAAACCTATTCTTTCAAAAAACAACCTGGTGACAACTATCGCCTGGCAAATAGATGGTAAAGTGCAATATGCGCTGGAAGGCAGCATATTTATTGGTGGCGCCGTAGTGCAATGGTTACGTGATGGATTGGGCATTATCAAAAAATCTGAGGATGTAGAAGCGCTGGCCAAAAAAGTACCTGATAACGGTGGTGTATATCTGGTTCCCGCCTTTGCCGGATTAGGCGCGCCTCATTGGGATCAACATGCACGCGGTACCATTGTAGGCATTACCCGGGGTACCACTTCTGCCCATATTGCCAGGGCAGCACTGGAAAGCATTGCATTGCAAACCATGGATGTATTAACCGCCATGCAGGCCGATGCCGGTGCTCCTATTAAAGAACTGCGGGTAGACGGTGGCGCTACTTCCAATGACCTGTTACTGCAGATCCAGGCAAATGTATTACAGGCTACCGTAATAAGACCGGAGATCACCGAGACCACGGCCATTGGCGCTGCTTACCTGGCCGGGTTGGCAGTGGGCTTCTGGAAGAACATTGATGAAATAAAAAAACAATGGAAGCTCAATAAAAGTTTTTCGCCCGATACTGAAAATGCGACTCAGTTAACAAAAGGATGGCAAAAAGCCATAAACGCAGCCAAAGCATGGGCGGAAGACTAATGTGATAATGTGATGATTTGATAATTCGATAATGGAATACAGGACTGAAGATTAATGTGATAATTTGCTAATTTGATAATGTGATAATGAAAAACAATAAGTAGGGGAAGGTATCGCTAACGGTATCACAAATTTCAAACAATAAACTTCTTCTTCCCCCTTTAGGGGGCTAGGGGGTAAATACAATTCTATGTCACCATTTTCTGCCGAGTTGATCGGCACTATGTTTTTGATCTTATTAGGAGCTGGTGTTGTGGCGAATGTGATATTAAAAGGCACCAAAGGATTCGGCGGTGGCTGGATAGTGATCACCACTGGTTGGGCGCTGGCCGTATTTGTAGGTGTGGTCATTGCCGGGCCATATAGCGGTGCGCATTTAAACCCGGCTGTTTCCATGGCGTTGGCAATAGCAGGAAAGTTTCCCTGGAGTGAGATTCCCATGTATATATTGGCACAACTGCTAGGCGCTATGCTGGGCGCTTTCCTGGCTTGGGTGATATACAGAGATCATTTCAATACAACCAGTGACCCCGATACACAGCTGGCAGTGTTCAGCACCGGGCCGGCTATACGAAATACCACATTTAATCTGTTGAGTGAGATCATCGGCACATTCGTGTTAGTCTTTGTTGTTTTTTATTTTTCCGATGCGGAGATCAAAGATCCCAGAACCCCAATTGGTCTGGGTTCATTAGGCGCCTTGCCTGTTGCCTTCCTGGTATGGGCTATTGGTCTTTCACTGGGGGGAACCACCGGTTATGCCATTAACCCGGCCCGTGATCTGGGTCCGCGTATTGTGCATGCGCTATTGCCCATTAAACAAAAAGGCAGCAGTAACTGGAAATACGCCTGGATACCGGTAATTGGTCCAATCATTGGCGCGGGACTCGCAGCCTTATTATATAAGGTGTTGAATGAATTAAAATAAAATAAACGATGAATTCAAAACGCACATGGGTGCTATCAGTAGTCGCAGGTTGTCTGGCGGCCTGCACTGCCTCCAAAAAATTATCAGTTCCACAAAACTATCCTGCCTTTTATAAAGAAGGACACCGCGGTACCAGGGGTTTAATGCCCGAGAATACCATCCCGGCCATGAAAAAAGGCGTTGAAACAGGCGCCAATTGCATTGAAGTGGATGTATATCTTACCAAAGATGGCAAAGTGCTGATCGCGCATGACCCGTATGTAAACGTGACCCATTCCCTGTACAACGATGGCAGTGAGATTGCGAAGGGCGACGCCAAAAAATACATCTGGCATCAGATGAATTATGAAGATATCCGGAAATTTGATGTGGGTTCAAAATCATATCCGGCGTATCCGCAACAACAAAAAATAAAGACCAGCATGCCGTTGCTGGGTGAATTGATCGATTCTGTTGAAGCATATGTAACTGCTAATAATCTGCCTAAACCCATTTACAATATTGAATTAAAGACTTCTGTCAGATTCGATAGCCTGAAGTACAATGCTAGTCCGGCCGAAGTGGTAGATGCGGTGTTGAAAGACGTTGAGCCCCGGAACATTGGTAATCGTTTCTACATTCAATCATTTGATGTGCGTCCGCTACAGTATGTACACAAAAAACATCCCGGTATTGTCATCGGTTATTTAACCAGTGGGAAGAACCTGGATAGCAATCTCAAAAGCCTTGGCTTCTTTCCCCATATTTATAGTCCGGAATTCAGCCTGGTAAACAAAGCCATGGCTGATTATTGTCACAGCAAAAATATGAAGCTGGTTCCCTGGACGGTAAATGATAAAGAGAAAATGAAAAGCCTTATAGCCGATGGCGTTGATGGTATCATTACAGATTATCCCAATTACTTTGCGGAGATCGGGAAGTAAGTTGAGAATGATAAGTTAATCGGTTGACAAGTTAAATAAGTTAGCAAGGTGGGTCGCTCTTTCAGAGTGGCTCACCTTTTTTGCTTTTACCCACTTTAACGGTATTTTTCCCTATTGCCCAATTACATATATACTCCCCGGTACACTATATTGCGACAGGTTTTTCATAACATACATATATTGATTTGTTGTAAATTCAACTTCATGAAAGGTAGATCGCGTAGGGTAATAAAAAATATTGTTCCGGTTTTCTGTTTTGTATTGTTCCATGCCGTTTCATTTTCACAGCGCTTCACAGCGTATGTAAATCCATACATTGGTACAGCTGGTCATGCGCACGTGTTCCTGGGCGCCAATGTACCGTTTGGCGCTGTGCAGCTGGGGCCTGATAATGTTTTCAGAGGGTGGGATTGGTGCTCTGGTTATAATTATACCGATAGCATTATAAAGGGTTTTTCGCACACCCATTTAAGCGGCACCGGCATGCCCGACCTGGGCGATGTGCTCATCATGCCTTTTACCGGCGCCATCAAAACCGGAAAGGTTACGCCGGAAGATCCCACCGCTGGTTGTTCTTCCCACTTTTCGCATGCAAAGGAAAAAGTGCGTCCGGGTTACTATGCAGTCACCTTAGATGATTATAACATACAGGTTCAATTAACGGCTACCGAAAGGGTAGGTTTTCATCAATATCATTTTCCTGCCAATGCAGCGGCCCGTGTGCTGATCGATCTGAAAGAAGGCATCGGGGATAAAGCGACAAATACATACATAGAAAAAATAGATGATTCCACTATTTATGGGTATCGTTATTCAAAAGGTTGGGCGCCCGACCAGCATTTGTATTTTGCCATCCGGTTATCGGCACCTATGCAACAATTCGAGGTGTATGATAATTCCAACAAGCAGGAAGGCAAGTCGGCGAAAGGGGAGGGGGTAAAAGGCTTTATCAGCTTTGATAAAGCGCCTGCGGCCTTACTGCTGAAAGTGGGTATTTCCCCGGTGAGTTCAGCCAATGCCCTGGCCAATATAACCGCTGAGATCCCGCATTGGAATTTTACCAAAGTAGTGCAGGAGGCCGATGCCAAATGGAACCACGAGCTGGGTAAGATCGTTATCGACACCAAAG
>DASUVL010000241.1:0-9525 GCA_036379015.1 Niastella sp. | reverse complement strand
TAGGGCTATTGGTTGAGGTGCTCCAGGGGTACTGAGCACTATCGCCTACATTAGGGTATAGTCCCATGCTTGAATACTGTACCGGGGTCATGCTCAATATCTGGTGAAAAATATTATCCTTTCCTTCCACGCCCGGGTCGTTTATGATAGAAAATGTGGGAGCTATATTCAACCCTACCTTCAAATTTTTAGTAGCATTCACTTCCACATTGGCGCGGGCTGAATAACTGGTGAAATCAGTATTGATCACCATGCCTTCCTGTTTGGTCATGTTGCCGGAAATGTAATACCGCACTTTATCGGTACCGCCACTCAATGAAACCTGGTGGTTTTGCGTCAATCCCTTGCGGAAGGCCTCATCCTGCCAGTCGACAAACCGCAACCCCGGATGACCCGGTTTTGCCCAGTTGGAATCGAGCATGTAAGTAGTATTATACTGGTTAGCCGCAATTGGTGAAGGCAAATATTTATTTAGTAATGTACGCCGTGTATTATAGTCGTCGTTCGCAGTAGCGCCTCTGGAGCCATAATCAGCTACATATTTTGCATTGATCATTTCAGTTGCCCGATCGATCCATTCTTCTCCATTAAGCATGTCGAGCTTTCTGGTGCGCTCAACAAATCCAACATTGCCGCTATATTCAATTTTTGCCTTGCCCGATTTACCCCGTTTGGTGGTAATGATCACTACCCCGTTGGCAGCCCGGGAACCATAAATAGCTGCCGCTGCTGCATCTTTCAACACCTGGATGTTCTCAATATCACTGGGGTTCATATTATCGAGCGGGTTTCCACTGGCATAATTACCAGCCGCATTGGGCGCTGCAGGCGCCAGCGGGAAACCATCCACTACATACAATGGCTCATTACCTGCCGAAATAGAACCGGTACCACGCACCTGTACGCTAAATCCCTTGCCCAGCGCACCGCTTGTTTGTTTAACTGCCACACCGGCCATTTGCCCAACCAGCGCCTGATCAACCCTGGTCACAGGACGTTCATCGAGCTTACTGGCATCAAATGATACGGTAGCGGCGGTCACATTCCTTTTCTTTTGTGTACCATACCCGATCACTACCACATCGTCGAGCGTGGTATTTTTTTCATCGGCCAGCAACTGAATGGCAACACTGGTTTCCCCATTAAGAGGAAATTCTTTAGTAGCGAATCCTACAGAAGAAATGACCAGGGTCTCTTTACCGGTAACTACATTGATGGAGAATGATCCATCCACTTTGGCGCTGGTACTTTTTTTAGTATCCTTTACCAGCACGGTGGCACCTGGTACTCCACTGCCTTTTTCATCTGTGATCTTTCCGGTAATTACTTTGCTACCAGTCTCATCTTGTGATTTTGCCTGAAAAAATGTAAGGAGAAGAAAAATTGGTATTAACCAAATACCTTTTAATTGAAGTTGCGGAACTCTCATATGCACTACTTTAATTAGTTAACAATCGCCTGATGCGGATAAAATTAGGATCACATGTCACAACATTCGTCCTGTTCCATCCTGTCTAAATTGAATTAGCAGTGAATGTGCCTGTTGAATTTCATTCTTAAATGATAGATAGACAAAGAACAATAAGCAGGGAAAGATCTTTGATCTGTTCTCTGTGATAATGGTTATGAAGATGTTTTATGCTACAAATTACCCGACCCGGGATGGTGCGTGAAGAGGGATATTAACTTAGACAATAAATAGCAACCTACTGCTGCCCAATGCTTTTTCTCATCTGTTCTTCTGTACTTAATTGTCACTATTACATTTCCGGGAACGATTGCGTAGATCGAGCGCCCAGAACGGGATGCCGCAGGATAGTTTTATTTGTCGAAACTTCGATCTTATACCATCTCCCTTCTATTTTATTACCATCCGGCCCCTGACAACTGTTGTCATCAATTAAACCTGTTATATGAAAAAAACAATTGCTTGCATTACGCGACCCTGGTCGTGCTGCCTTTCACTGCTCTTATTTTTATTCTCCGGTTACGGAGTGCATGCTCAAACACTTTCCTTTCCCGGCGCCGAAGGCTTTGGCCGGTATGCAACCGGCGCCCGTGGCGTTTCCAGTCCTCAGGTATATCTTGTTACCAATCTCAACGATGCCGGCGCAGGATCGTTCCGCGATGCCGTCAGCGTATCGGGCCGCGTAGTCGTATTTAGAGTAGGCGGCATCGTGAACCTGGCGTCTGATGTTGTTGTAGCCGCCAATACGACCATTGCCGGACAAACTGCACCCGGTGATGGCATTGTATTCTTTGGCAAACGGGTAACCTTTACCAATTCCATCAACACCATTTGCCGGTATCTGCGTATAAGATTGGGCGCTACCAACAATTCGGGCAAAGATGCATCGGGCATCGCCAATGGCGCCAATATGATCTTCGATCATATGTCTTTTACCTGGGGTATGGACGAAGTATTCTCTATCAACTGGGATAACAAAAATACCTCGCCAGACAACATAACCATTCAAAACTCCATTCTCGGTCAGGGGCTGCATCGCGAAAACCATTCCTGCGGCGGTTTAATACAAACACCCGATGGCGGCCGGGTAAGCCTGATCAGGGACCTGTACATCAGTAACAAAACCCGCAATCCCAAAGTAAAAGGCAAGAATGAATTTGTAAACAATGTGGTATACAACTGGGGCAATGGCAACCGGCTTGGTGATCAAATGAATTATGGCTGGGATGGTGATGCCTATATCATGGGTGGTTCATCCGGTGTTTCAGAAGTAAACATCATCAATAACTATTTTGTAAGCGGCCCCCTCACCCCACCATCTACTGCCACCCCATTCTCGCGCGGTACCGGTACATTCAATATTTACGGCGCCGGCAATTATTTTGACAACAACAAGAACGGCACATTAGACGGTGCCCTCGTACCTTATAACACCACCGGCTATCCGGGACTCGATGCCAGCAGCTTTAAAACAACACCATTTGCTTACCCAGCCGCTTCACCTTCTATGACGGCATCACAGGCCTATGCCTGGATCATCAACAACGTGGGGCCCACTTATCCCAAACGCGACCAGGTAGATTCGCTGATCGTTGCAGAAGTTACTTCGCGTGGCACACAAGGCCGGTATATCTATCGTGAAACCGATATGCCGCTGATCAATGGTGGTGTTGGCAGGGTGTTGGGCGGAGCCGCACCGCTGGATTCCGATGCCGATGGCATGCCCGATGCCTGGGAAACAGCGCGTGGTTTAAACAAGAATAATAAAGCCGATGCTACCACTTATAGTACTACCAATGCCGGCTACCTGAACATTGAGGTTTATGTAAACTCGCTGGTATCAACGTCAATGCTTTTTGTGCAGACTAATAAAGAAACATCTGTGGCGGTTAGGTCTTTGGCAAAATAATGTAAATGAAGTAGGAAGTATTCAAGCACACTTATATCACAAAACCATTAATGTATGAAAAAAACAATCTTCGCAAGCCTTATTATGGCTACCTTATTCCTGTTGAGCCTACCAGCTCTGGCGCAGAACCCTGTACACTCTTATTGGTCAGACCGCCCTGTGCGGCTCCTGGCGGGTGGCGTTGGATTGCCGGGCGGGGACCCGCCGGGCTATGTAACGGAAGAATGCTATGTATCTTTTTACAACTTTCCCGAGTCCGCTATCGATTTTACAGAAGTAGGCGCCTGGGCGGAAGACGAATTCGGCGGTTTCATTGATCTGGGTTATGCCACCAGTGATGAACAGGGTACCGTATGGCCAAGTATAGTATACACCTATCAGCTTCCTCTTTCGAGCCTGCATTATTACTGGGCGGTATTTTATACTGATGGCACATATGAAATTCAACAGGTAGATTATTGGTAAACATAAATAAAGACCTGTCAGACGTGCATGAGCTTACCGAATAAGCAAGCTCATATTGCGCATCCGCCAAAGGCGGACAGGCTCTGACAGGTCTTACTCTTTTACTACCGGCCATCCAAACGCATCCCAGCCAAGTTCTTTTATGATCAATTTTGATTTACCATTGTCTTTGGCATCATAACCATGATAAATGATATAATCTTTGCCATCGAAAGTATATACCGAATTATGTCCTACTGCCGACCAGTTGGTTATATCGCCGGCAATTACCAATGAACAACCGCCCTGCATCATGGACACATTGTTCTTATCAACATATGGTCCGGTTACTTTTTCACTTCTGCCTACCATTACTTTATAATTACTTTTTAAACCACGACAGCAAAAATCGATTGACACAAACAGGTAATAATATTTTCCTTTCTTAAACAGGAACGGTGCTTCTATGGCCGCATTACCACCTACGCTATCGGGCTGTGCAGGATCTTTCCGCCGGCTGGCCACGTTATACCATTCTTCCGGTTGTGCCACTGACACCAGGTCTTTGTTAAGTTTTACCAGTTTAAGGCCATTCCAGAATGAACCAAACGTTAACCAGGATGTGTTGTTCTCATCAATGAAAAGATTGGGATCTATCGCATTCCAATCATCGCGGTTGGGAACCGATTGTACCAGCTTCCCATGATCTTCCCAATGGTAATCAGGCGAAGACGGATGCAGGGTCTTATTAGTGGCCACTCCTATGCACGATGTGTTCTTACCAAATGCAGAAACAGAATAATACAGGTAATACAACCCGTTATGATAGCTGATATCCGGCGCCCAGGTATGCCCCCGATAGGCTGGAATGGTTTTTACCGCCCAGTCTGGTGGTTGGGCAAAAACAGGTTTCTCTTTTTTCCAGTCAACTTTATTCATCGACGACCACATGCTTATACCCATGCCAGTGCAAAACATATAGTATACACTATCCTGTTTTATCATAACGGGATCGTGCGCCTGAATAGGATTTGTTTGGGCTGCTATCGCTGCCGGCAACAGACAGGCAAGAATGCAGTTGTATATAATTCGGTATTTCATCAGTTTATATTTCATAAAAAAGATCCGCCAGCTGGCGGATGCGCCATTTGAACTTGCACAATCATTACACATAAGCGCTCCTGATAGGCCCACCTATTAAACAAGACCTGTCAGGTCCAAGACATCATGCCGAAATTGCAAGATTCTATGATGGACCTTACAGGTCTTGAAAATTTCTGATTATTCAACAACCAGTTTCTGCGTAATGATTGTGTCATCACTCATTACCCGCAACATGTACACACCTGCTGCTTTTGGTGCTGGTACCTGTACTATGTTCGATGAAAGCTGCCGGTTTGAATACACCAGTTTGCCATCACTGGAAAAAATAGTGGTCATTATGTATTTTCCGGGTGAGCTAATACTGACATTTAAAAGTTTTCCTTTATATACCGGGTTTGGATAAACACCCTGTCGTCGTTCATCGGTTAGCAATGGCGGGGGTTCGTTAACCGCCTCCCTGGCCGCAGCCGTCGCGATCACCCATTTCTGGCAATTGCAATCTGAATAATCCTGTAAGGATAACCGGGTACCGGCAGTAGTGGATGAACCGGCTATGCTTACAATCCTTGCCCCGGATAACGGCGTTACGATATGCGATCCATCGGCCAATCGTTCAATCTTATATTTCTGGCAGTTGTTGTTCAGCCATGCATACAATTGCATGAGTGTACCCGCAGCCGTACTACAATTCACTACATCAGCCGATAGTCCGCCCAATGCATTGTTGATGCGGTAATTGCCATTTCCAACAGGTACAAAGTTCCATTTCTGGCAGCTCAGATTGGCCCATGTGCCTTGCGCGATCCCCTGCCCTGACGCACCTGTACAACCCCAGGCATCCCACACCAGTCCGCTGTTCTTATTGGTAATGCGGTATTGTCCTGCGGCGATCCAATCTCTTGTAATAAATGGCCAGCCGCCGCTGAAACCCATATTGGCAATATCCAGTTTAGGATTACCATTATCGTTACCATCGTAAAAATGCATCGATGCAAAGTTCGACCCATTCTCTGTAAGCAATCCTAAATGCCCCGGTCCAATATATCTTCCTGAAGCGCCCAATGCAACACTGCCACCGCCATTTCTCATATCAGTACCGTTCTTATCAACGTATGGCCCTGTAATGCTGGTTGATCTGCCCATTACTATGTAATAGGTGCTGCTGGTACCATTGCAACAGGTTCCCCGGTTGGCAAACAGGTAATAATAACTACCGTTCTTAACGATACAGGGTGCTTCCCAATCAGCGCCATTACCACCGGCAATTCTTGTAACGGCAGCGCCGCTTTTTACTTTACCGGTTGAAGCGTCAAGCTCTATGATGCCGATGCCGCCATGCCATGAACCATAGGAGAGGTATAATTTACCATCTGAGTTTTTGAATACAGCGGGATCAATGGCATTGATATCGCCGGAAGCGGATGATGAAACCACCCTGCCCAGATCAGTCCATACATACGACGAGGAATTTTGATCCAATGTAGGCGATGTGGCTACGCCAATTGCTGATACCGAAGAACCGAATGTTGAACAGGAATAATACAGGTAATATTTCCCGTTCATATAAATGCAATCCGGCGCCCAGAAAGTACCGCTAAAGCCGGGTACCGACGAGTTGATCCACGAAGGCCAGGTTCCAATGGGAAATACTGTTTTGGGACCGGATGTCCAATGATACATATTCGTTGAATACGCAGCATAAATGCCATTACCGGTAGTGAACATCCAGTATTTACTTCCATCTTTTATAATGGTAGAAGGATCATGGGACTGATAAGCGCCGCCCAATGCATTCACCTGTTTGGGTTGCACAAATAGCAGCATTCCCAAAACAAGGAGATAAGGTATTTCTTTCATAACAGGCAAGTTTTGAATGGTTAATAAAACGTCATTCCAACTTTACCCGCAGCACACTGAATGAATAAGGAGAATTATTGAGTATTATTTTTTTACCTTTTATTACAATCGTTGATTCAACAGGTGCTACGTTCGTTGGACTGTCGAATGAATTCACAGTGGTAAGATCTGATTGCATAACAGTCAGCTTTCCTTTAGAGGCGATCTTTTTCACCCCTTCCAGTTGCAGCGTATTGCTCTGCGGTTTGTCAGAAGCATTTACCACTTTAATGATCAGTTCATTGGTAGCAGCATCGATACAGGCCGAAGCATACAGGCTGTCCTGTCCGGCTACTACATCATTGTTCAATGTTATGGGTACTACTTTGGAACCTTTGTTGAGGGAGAATAATTTCTGTACATGGTAATCAGGTGTTCCGTATGATTGCAGGTTGTTGACCCAAATGAGATCGGGCGCCCATTGCCAGCCATCGATATGTGCAAACAGCGGGGCGTATGAAGCCATTTGTACCACATCGGCGTTGCGTTCCAGACTGGTCATAAAAGCTGCTTCTGAAAGCGCTGCCAGCCAGGTGTTGCGGGTGCCGCCAACGGTTTTGTCGACGTGCGAAGCATATTCACCACCGAAGACCTTGGAGCCGGTGCGGGGATATGTATCATATCTTCTGGCATTCTGGAAAAACCACTCTGGTTTGCGATAATAGTGTTCATCTATGAAATCTGCATTCATTGTACGCAGCTCGCCATTCAGGTAATCGAAACGCTCGCCATTGGGATCGGTGCCTGAACTACAGATCAGTTTCATCCCCGGGTATTTTGCCTTGATCGCAGTTTGGAATGCTTTCAATCGTTCTATGTATTGCGGTCCCCAGTTCTCATTTCCTATGCCCATCATCTTCAAATTGAATGGAGCGGGATGGCCCATATCAGCCCGTACCTTACCCCATTTGGTACTCACATCGCCATTGGCAAATTCAATGAGATCAAGTGCATCCTGTATATACGGATCGATCGCCTCCATGGGAACCACTTCTGCCGAATTAAACTGGCAGGCCATTCCGCAATTAAGAATGGGCAAAGGCTCGGCGCCAATATCATCTGCCAGTTGAAAGTATTCAAAGAAACCAAGACCGAATGTTTGAAAATAATCCGGGGCATTGCGGTGTGGGAATTCAATATTCCACCTGTTTATCATTAACTGCCTTTCTTCAATGGGACCAACCGTATTCTTCCAGCGATAGCGGTTTGAGAGATCGAATCCTTCTACGATACAGCCGCCTGGAAAACGGATAAAACCAGGTTTCATATCGGCCAGTAACTGGATCATATCAGCACGCATTCCGCCGGGCCGGTTTTTCCAGGTATCACCGGGAAACAAAGAGATCATATCCAGGTCTATAGTGCCATTTCCTTCAAACCATATATTCAATTTGCCTTTCAGTACGGTTTCCCTGGCATGAAATTGTACGGCAGCCTTGTGCCAGTTGTCGCCTGCTTCGGTAAGCGACAACACCGTATCGCCAACAACCTGTTTGGTTGTGTCTATAAGTTCTATATGTAATTTCGTATGTGCCTGAGGTTGACGATATAGCAAAGTAAAATCGTACCGTACACCTTTTTTAATACCCATGCCACGGAACCCTTCATTGGTTAATCCCAGATCACCTTTTGTTGCCTTGTTCATGGTAACCCGCAAAAACCTGGGATTGCGCGTGTTTTCTTCTGCCCGGTTTATAACCAGCATTTCCCCTTCCACAAACTTTTTGCGATTCACCGTCCAGCCCATCAATGGTTTGAAGAATTCAAACGAGCGGTTCTTTACCATCTCTGCATAAATACCGCCATCAGCGCCCAGGTTGATATCTTCAAAAAATACGCCCCACATGGTAGGCTGAATAGTAGCCGTTGGTTGTGCTGCTTTTACAACCAGGGTATGGTTCTGTTGCGAAAAAGATGGCGTGCCCAGTGCTGCCATTGCTAATAATACAAGCGCAAATCGTTTTTTCATTCTATTTTGTTCTTTGTTTTAATTACCCGTTGGCTTTATGCATTTTAATTAGCACATTGGCTAATCAGCAAATTAGCACATTATTTTTTCTTCCCCCAAACCGCCGTGCCGGCATTATTCAACCCGGTAAACACCAATGTAGTACTTTTCTTATTCTCCCAATCACGTTCCCTTGTAACATACACCTTATCAGTGTATGCTCCGTTGTTCCATTTTAATTCAAGCCAGGGCGCCGCATACGTCCAGGCATTGGCAGCATTGCCATTAATCTTTCCATCGGCATTCAATGCAATAGTAGTAGCTACCTGTAAATTCGCATCTACCTGTTCGGCTGAGTACCCCGGCACTACTTTATATCCCAGCACGATCTGTTCCCAGTCGCCGGTGAGCTCAGTTTGTACGATGGTACTTTGTGTGGTATTGGCGTATCGTTCGGGTGAAACAACCGGCCAGCCATCCATTGTCCAGAATAGCTTACGCACATGCAGGTCCATATAATATTTATCAAGGGAAGGCCGCCCCTGATGCGCCATATAATATTGACCACCGTCTTCATACACCGAACAATGCGCCACGCCCTGCCATCCACCATGGCCCTGAAACTGGTAAGGCGCCAGGATCATAGGTAAATTGTCTTCTTCGGTATTCATATCCTTTCCATTGAAATCGAGGAATGGCCCTTGAGGCGATGATGACCGCCCTACACGTACATTGTATTTTGTTTCCAGCCAGTCA
>DASUVL010000240.1:0-5611 GCA_036379015.1 Niastella sp. | reverse complement strand
AGCTCCTGTGGCATCTCCGTGTTTTTGATCCGTTCCAGTGGCCCTATAATAAGCGTGAGGGGTGTTCGTATTTCGTGAGAGACATTGGTAAAAAAACGAAGCTTAATGTCGTTCACCTCATTCAATTGTCTCACCTTAATGCGCTCTACATCGAGTTGCTGTTTTATTTTTTCGCGATTGACTATGAAAAGGATGATCAGGTAAATCACCCCCAATATCATAAGTATCAGCAAAAGATAAAACCACCCCGTTTTCCAGAAGGGAGGCAGTATATTGATCCGGATCTGCAAACCGTCTTTGTTCCATACATGATCATTGTTGGCGGCTATTACGGAAAAGGTATATTGGCCCGGATCGAGGTTTGTATAGGTAGCCGAAGACTTAACACCTGATTCGTACCACTCATGGTCGAACCCGATCAGTTTGAATTTATACATGTTCTTTTCCGGCCTTACAAAGTTGAGTGCAGCGAATTCGAGGGTAAGGATATTATATTCGTAAGGAATATTAATTTCTTTGGTTTCTGAAATACTACGATGGAGAACTGAAAACTGGTCATTAATGTGTACGGACCTATTAAAGATCTTCAGGTCGGTTAGCACTACGGGAGGCCGGTAGTTGTTTTTGATCACTTTTGCAGGATCAAAAAGATTAAATCCATTGACACCACCAAAGATCAATTCACCATTGGATAGCTTGCAGGCTGCGCCATAATGAAATTGATTGTTTTGCAGGCCATCACTTTTGTCAAAATTGGTAAAGGTTTCGCTTTTCGGTTCAAACATGGCCAAACCGTTTGCAGTACTAAGCCACAAATTCCCCCCATTATCTTCTAAGATCTGAAATACCTGATCGTTAGGCAGGCCATCTCTTTCGTCATAATATTTTGATGGCCCATCATGCCCACGAAATAAAACAAGTCCATTATTCTTTGTAGCCAGCCAATACCGGCCTTTGGTATCTTCATAAAAACAACTTCCCTGTTCCCTGAATGTATTTATAATTCCTGCACCAGGTTTGAAAATGGCAACAACACTTGATAACCCTAACCATAAATGCCCCGTAGAATCTTCGCTGATCCAGGTCACCTGTTGATTTTTACTATTGATATGCTGATGAATGAAACCATTGGTGCCATCGTTGTACAGATCGAGTCCGGCATCAGAGCCTACCCAGATTTTTCCCGTTTTATCTGTATGCAGCGCCCATACGCTGTTGCTTGACAGGCTCGATGGGTTGGCAGGATCATGCCGGAAGTGGGTAAACTTTTTACTTTTTGCATTGAAGACGCTTATTCCGTCCTTATAGGTACCTATCCATATATTCCCTTTGCCGTCATCTGTGAAAGATTTGATACAGTTCCCTGCCAGGGAATTGGGATTATTGACATCATGTGTCATATAGCTGAATTGCTCCTTCTTCCGGTCAAGTATGTTTACCCCTCCTTTATCGGTGCCTATCCATATATTGTTGCCCGATCTATCGACCCAGGCCGCATACACCTCGTTGTTATTAAGGTATTTTGAATTGTTGAGCAGTGCTTTATAGTGCCTGAATATTTGCCGTCCGGGAACCATCAGGCTTATGCCGCCACGGGTGGAGATCCAGAGGTTGTGCCCTGCATCTCTGAACACATTGAGTATAGAATTATTAACGAGTGATTTCTGTTCGTTCTCTATATTTCCGAACCACGCAGCTACTTTTTTTTCCGCATTATATACATACAAGCCAGCACGGCTACCTATCCAATATAAACCCTGTTTATCCCTGGCTACCGAGCGGATGGTTTTACTCCATTCCCTGTTTCCATCCAGGTTGATCTTTTGTATTTGGAGGGAAACCGGGTTTATTAGAAACAAGCCGTTATTATAGGTGCCCACCCAAAGCATTCCGGCAGGATCACTATAGATCTCCCATATTTCATCTTTCAACGCCTGGTAACTGTCATATACACGGGTGAATTTTCGGGTAGAGCAATCAAACAGATCAAGGCCGGCATTGGTGCCAACCCATAATTTCCCGTTTACATCAAACTGTAACACCCTTACATAAGTGTCGGAAGGGGAGGAGGGATTGTTGGCGATAAAGGGATACCATTGAACATTTTTAGTTTGCGGGTCATACATTTTTATCCCGATATTGGTACCCAGCCACAAACGGCCATGCTGATCTTCCGCTATTGTTTTCACGGAAGTGCCAATACCCCTGGCTGAATCTGCGGGCAATATATGCTCAAAGGTTTCCCGTTCCCGGTTGAACCGGTTTAACCCGCCCGATTCAGTACCTATCCACAAATTCTCCTTTTTATCTTCATATATAACCCTTGCCAGCAGGCCCGACAGGCTTGTGGGATCTGTGGGGTCGTTGCGAAAGGTGGTGAACCTATATCCATCATAGCGGCAAACGCCATGGTTGGTAGCAAACCACATATAACCCCGGCTATCCTGAAACGCCTGGTGCACGGTGTTATTCGGCAGTCCGTTTTCGAGGGTGTAATTCTCGAAAACTACCTGTTCGGGTTGCGCCACCAACGTGATGCCACCGGTAAGCATCATTAGGAACAGGAACATTTTTAAAATGGGTCTTATCATCTCGCTAAAGATAACTATTATAGACGGCCGCTATACCATTCATGAACATACTAAGCAATAAGCACTGGGATCAATTCAGCTCTAATTAAGTAGTAATAGCGGGTGTAATTATTTACAGTTTGACCAGCTTCCTGAAATAAGCCTTTCCCTCAATTTGCAGCGTGCATATATATATCCCTGGCCGATGACGGCCCATTGGTATGCTGCATTCATTCTTTCCCGGAATAACGTCAATAGTTTTACGCAGCACTGTTTTTCCATAACTGTCTACCACGGTGATCACGCCTGTTTGGGCCATATTTCCATGAAAGAACAGCACTGTTTCATGGGTGACAAGGCTTGGGTTTAAACGCATATTGATCTCTTCTATGCCCTTTGCGATGGTGATGGTTCCCTGCAGGGTAATAGCCGGTGCCGCCCCGCCGGTGGTTGTAACGCTATAAGTACCGGAGGTCATAGGTGTGCCGCTGATGGTCAGTGTTTTGCTGTTGTCATCGCTGCTACTAACCAACCCCGCGGGCAGATCCGACAAATTCACACCGGTGGCGCCACCACCCCATGTAAACACAATGTTTTTGATGGCTATACCTTTAATTACAGTTTGCGTATGGTAATCTGTTACAGCCAGGGTAGGGGTGGCAGCTGATACGTTAACCGTTCCCTGCAAAGACACGGCGGGCTTGCTTCCACCCAGGGTAGTAACCGTAAAACTGCCCGAAGCAGTTGGTATACCGCTGATGGTTAGTGTTTTGCCAGCAGCCTCTTTTGAACCAGTCAATCCTGCTGGTAATTGGGTAACTGTAACGTCCGTGGCGCCTCCTCCCCACGTGAATATAATATTCGATATGGCGGCTCCGCTCACTACCGTTTGATCCCGGCTGCCTGTACTTGTAAGTGTATGCAAAGCAGGATCGACGACAACATTGACGGTGCCCTGATAGGTCACTGCATGTCCACTGCCACCCACGGTACTAACGGTATACATGCCCGATAATGTGGGAATGCCGCTTATCGTGAGGGTTTTGGCCGTTTGATCCTTCACGCTGTTAACACCAGCGGGCAAACCATACACGGAAACATCGGTAGCTCCTCCGCTCCAGGTAAATACAATATTCGAAATAGCACTGCCACGATTAACTGTCTGGTTAAGATTGCCGGCATACGACAATGCTGCCGGTGCTATATGCGTAATGGTAATAGTTGCTTGTTTTGTTGCAGGCAACCCCACGCCACCGATGGTGCTTACCGTACATGTTCCCGGGGCAGTGGGTATACCACTGATTGTTAAAGTCTTCGCAACTGCGTTCTTTTCACTGATCAGGCCTGCCGGTAAAGATGCAATGGAAACATCGGTGGCCGTACCGCTCCAGGTGAACACAACATCTTCAATGGCCTTACCTGTAAACACTTCCTGTTCAAGTTTGCCTGTAGCAGAGAGAATTGGCACAGAAGGGCAGCTGGAATATACCTCGCCGGTTCCGGTAACAAACAACGTGGCGCCCGCCCCGCAACTGGCATTGGTAATTGCGGCAACCACCTCACCGGAAGGCATGGCCGTATATTCATATGGCGGTGGGTTCACACTGCCATAGTTGGCGCTTCCACCAATACAGTCCTGGAATTTTATTGCTATAGCACCAGGGCCCAGATCAGCTACTTTGCCCGTGGCCGGGATGTTAAAAACACCACCTTCCACATATACCGTTGTTCCAAAAGTGCCCGCCGTGATGCCAATGGCGTCTGCCGTTTCAGGACTGTTCCAATAACAATTCAGCAGATGGATCTCCCCATTTCTGGCTCGCACCATTCGCGCCTTTACACCTGGCGCCCACCAGCAGTTTTGCCAGGTAGTGCTGTAATGTGCGTCTTGCGGGGCATCTGAATCGGAACCACCAATAAGGTTTGAAAACCGGTGATCCGGGGAACCGCCGGGCCCGCCAGCTCTTGGCGGCTTGAGGTACGTAAACTTGCACCAGGAAACGGTGATACTATCAGCATCACCGCTGTTGTCAAAGTTGCCATCGGTGCCATCCTGGAATTCGCAATGATCTACCCATAGTTTATAGCATCCTTTGTTTGATAACAGGTCATAACCATCTACGTCATACGCACCGGGCCCTTCAAAGGTCAGGTTTTGAATGATCACGTTCCTGGAGCCTTCTGTCAGGAAAAAAATACCGGACCCTGATTTAGTTTGGTCCAGATTTATCAGGCGGGCGCCGGGCAACCCTATTATGGATCTGTTGGTAAAAACGCCCGATATCCTGCCAGTCGTTATGGTACCGGAAACCAAAATAACTGATTTACTACCGGTAATGGCAGCTGCCAACGCTGCTGCTGTGGTTACGGTAATGGTGTTATCTGCGGTAGGTGTGCCGCCACCCGTGGTACCTTCGGCAAAGCCGATCGGTTTTGATAAATTGGTAGAAAAGGGCGTAGCAAACGTGATCTGATCTCCATACACTGTACCAACGCTGTTGGTGGCATATGCACGTACATAATATTTGAAATTCTCAGTAAGGCCGGCCATGGTACCGGCATGGAAACCTGCTCCACTGCCACAAATAGTTTTATTGTCAGCGATGGTGGGGTCGCCCGTGGTATTCCAGCACAGACCCAACACTGTCATAGCATTACCATCACTGGTAATGGTGCCGCCCCCGGTGGCCTTGTAAGAGAAAACGGAGGAAATTGCTGCGGTAGTCACTGTTGGAAGTGCCACTGCACCGGTAGTAAGCTGTTTTACCTCACCATAGGCAGTACCGGCTTTATTAATGGCATAAGCCCGATAATAGTAACCCGTATTGGGAGCCAGGTTAACAAGTGTACTTTGGAAGGAGCCCGGTCCCCTGCCATCTGTTGATCCCGCATCGCCGGTGGTAGGCGTGCCGGTTGTGTTCCAGCAAACGCCCCGCCGGGTAATGGGCGCACCGCCATCGTCAGTGATGTTGCCCCCGCTTGTGGCCAATTCTCCTTTGACGTCAGTAGCTGCTTTGGTAGAAAGCACCGGCAACGTGGCG
>DASUVL010000239.1:0-4304 GCA_036379015.1 Niastella sp. | reverse complement strand
GAAATAGAATTAGCAACGACGGTTTCAACAAGCGATCCGTTCCTCATAATACCAATCCTGGTTGCGGTTTCTTTTGCCCTGAAAATATCGTGTGTAGCCATAAGAATGGCCACCCCTTTAGCCTTCAAACGTAAAAGAAGTTCAGAAAATTCATTACTGGCTTTGGGGTCAAGTCCGGAAGTGGGCTCGTCCAACAAAAGCGCCTTCGTATCTTTTGCCATAGCCAGTGCAATCCCTACTTTTTGCCGCATCCCTTTGGAATAGGTGGATACTCTTTTATGTATGAAATCTTTTTGTAACCCTGCATTGACGAGAAATATTTCAAGGAACGGTTTGGAAATTCGTCTTCCTGATAATTTGCAAAAATATTCCAGGTTCTCATAACCGGTGAGGTAGTTATACAACATCAGGTTTTCAGGAATATAAGTGATGTATTTTTTAGTTTCCAACCCCTGTTTGGTTACATCGAGCCCATGAATGGATGCCAGTCCCTCATCGGGCCGGATAAATCCAAGAAAAATATTAATAGTGGTAGATTTACCGGCTCCGTTTGCACCCAGTAAACAAAATATCTCTCCATCCTTTACTTCGAGGTCAATTCCTTTCAAAGCCCGAAAAGAACCGTAATTTTTTACGAGTGATACAGCTTTCAGCATATTATTTTATTTTGGCAAAACCGGTACAACGGCTGCCACTTAAAGTGAACTTCTTTGTTATCGTTCCACCGGTAATTGTATAGCTATAGATTGCATTTTCCGACGAGCCGGCCACTACGAAAAGAATTTCATTGGCATCCACTTTGCGCATTATACTGGTTGAACTGCCGAATATTTTTGGCAATGAAGTCAGCGGTGTGGCTGTTTTAGCGGCCAGATCAATTTTATAATATTCGAAATTTGGCCCTTTTGATTCATAAGGATCAGTAACGTCGCTGATGCAGGTAGTGAAAGTAAGCCCACTTCCAAAATGCCACAAATTACGGCAATCCTTACCGGTGACTGCTTTCAGGTCAAAGAAATAAGTGGGATCAAAATTGGTTTCCCCGCTTTTAATTCGCAGAATACCACTGGGAACATTTGCAGAACCAAGGGCTTCAATATAAATATCACCATTAGCATCCAGCTCAAATCCATTTACAGAAGAACCTGATTGAAATATGGCACAGGTTCTGCCATCGGATATTAACTTGTCTACTTTATTGGTGGCCATATCAATTACTGCCACATAAGCCGAATCATATAGAGGGCTAAATGAGCTGTTAAAATAATGTACGCCCATAAATAACTTTCCGCTTCTTGCCTTCATACCCAGGTAATAGGTAGAGGCTGCACCTGTTTTTAATAGGGTGCTTAAATTAACTTCACCTGTGATCTGTAGCAGTGCTGGATTGAATTGTATTACTCTTGCAAGCCCTCCACCAACAGACGCATACGCTACCGAATCATTTATAAATTCAATGGTAGAAAAACTGTTTGCACCGGGAACGATGAGCTTTCCTGCGATAACCACTTTACCTTCATCATCAAAAGTATATTTTGTAATGCTGGCAGGTGCACCGAAGGCGGTTAAATAAACACTTTGCTTATATTGCCACATAGAAGCAAAACCCGCCAATTCTGCACCATTGGCACTGGTGAGATTCGTAAAGTTCAGATCGGTTGTTCCCATTACGTAAGTAGTTTGGCTGGGATTAACGCCTGCAACGTTTGCAAATACATACTGAATTTCTTTTTTAGACGGTGTATCAGGTGTTGATGAATTCTTATTACAGCTGGCAACAATAAGCAGTAATGCAATTAAATAAATAACAGGGTTGACAACTTTCATCTTCAATGTTTATTTTATAATGATTGAATAAATATCCTTGCCTTTATATGAAATGATCTTCCCGGTCGCTGTACACTGAAATTATCATATGCCTTCCGGTTAGTAACATTATGCACCTCTCCCCCGATGGTAATATTTTGTTTGATCTGGTAACTGCAGCCGGTATTTTGAATGAACTGAGAAGAAATGGTGGCTTTCATATCAGGCCTGCCATCAACAGACCAGTACAAATAGAACCAATGTACGTAAGCTGCATTCCACCAGCACTGTAAATTGTTTTTCCGGTAACTCAGTTCGCCATTGCCCATCAGGTAAGGAATGTTGGGAAGTCGCAGATTGTAATAACGGCTATCAGGCGAATTGGAATTGGCCAGCGAAGTTTTATTGATGATATTCTGGAAAGTTCCGTTTATGGATATGCTAAGAACGGAAAGCGGCTTCCAGTTAAGCTCAGCTTCTAACCCCGTAATTTGTGCTTTGAGCAAATTCTGGTATTGGGCAAAAAGCTGAATTGTTTTAAGATAAATAATATTACTGGTTTTGCGATAAAACCCGGTGAGCGATGCATTCCATCTTACTGTACTTAATTCTGCTGAGGCGTTGAAATTATGGCTGATCTCGGGCAATAAGTCGGGGTTAGGTTTTACAAGAGCAAAATCACCAAACAACTCATATTCATCAGGAAGCCGGGCAGCATATTCATAAGCGCTTTTCAGCGTTAGCTTATTGGAAGCCTGCCATTTTAATGCCTGGTTGAAACCTGCACGGTTCATCCGCTGCCGGCTAACCTGCGCCTCTGCATTCACAATTGAAAACCCCTGTGCATAAAAAGAAAAGAGCTTAAGCGAAGTAACCGAAGTAAGACGCAACCTGGAGAACAAATATTGCCAGGCAAGACCTGCTGAAAACTTTCTCAGCCTGGTAGGATTTTGATACAAATCTTTGCCATAATATCCGGCTGCAATCGTATCATTCCCTTTTCGCTCGTACCAGGAAGAAAGCACATTCAGTTTTACTGATTGCAGGCTGTCAATTGCGTAAAGAATGTTGACTCTTCCCACCATATTATTAACTGTAAAATGCAGATCATTGCGCGATCCGGATATTTCTCCGCCATAAGCTCTTCTGGCATATACTTTCCCATCCCAGGTATAGGCGTTTAAAGAGGTATCTAAAAAATGACTGTGAATATTATTATAGCCTGCAAATACGGAAGCATTAAAACCTGGTAAAATATTTTTACGCGACCAATTGATATAAGAGCCGATGGTATGCTCATCGAAATTCGCCTTACCATAAGGTTGGGTCATGAGCATGTTATGTTGAATATGCTTATCCATATCTGACTGTGTGATTCCAACAGTAAAGAGATCGGCCCAGCTTTTTTGTATCACGCCCACTTCTGCATTTACCCGGTAATTGCTGAACCGATCATGAAAACGACGGACTACTACTTGTTTAGGATTGCCAAATTCGTCAGGTATTTCTGCATCGATCTTGTAATTATTATTTGATCTATTATAGTAGCCGTTGAGAGCAATAAAGTAATTGTTCTTCCAGATATACCGGCTATTCATATTCATTTTAGTAGTACTAAATGAACCTTGCTCATAGCTTACATCTGCATAGCTGCGCAAGTCTTTACGACTGATAATAGATATGGCGCCGCCAAGGGCGTCGGCTCCCAGTTCTACAGGTACTACTCCTTTATAAATGTCAATCCGTTCAATCATCTGCACAGGTAGTACATTGAACACTGCCCCCTGGCCAAGGTATTCCATGGGAATTCCATCTAAAAAATACTTTACCTGCTTTCCGGTGATACCATTTAAGGATACTTCAGATCTGCTGCCCAGTCCACCTTCCTGTCTTACGTGTACGCCCGTTACCTGGTTCAGAATTTCTGCCATACCAGTGCTTCGGTCATAGAATTTTTTTGCATCAATAACCGTGGGGGCTATTGTTTGCCTGTGCATAGCCGAAACAGCGTTTTGTGATTGCACCTGCACCTCCGTTAAAGAAGCGTATACAGAAACAAGCTGCACTACCATCCCGCTGCTATCAATATTTATTGTTTTGGTCAGGTAACCCACATGAGAGAAAGTAACTGTTTTTCTATTCGGTTGAACGATTACCTGAAACAAACCGTTTTGATCAGTTGTCGTTTTTTTGTTTCCTGCATGTATACTTACGCCCTGCAATGGTTCATTTTTTTCATTGATGACGCGTCCGCTCACATTAATTTGTGCCGATGCCCTACCCGCTCCAACCAGGATTATGAAAATGGTATATATTCTTACGACATTCATAGTTTTATTTCAGTGATCAATCCTTGTGAAAGCATGTCAGCATAGGCATTTTGGTTGAAACTGCTATTTGTAGTTATGCCATCTGATTTATCCCAGATATACTTTTTTTCATCCCTGAGCTCAAAAGTTTCATCGGTTTCTTTGTTCCAAACAAAAGTTGTATCCTCC